>JAVBNP010000089.1:0-4653 GCA_031551455.1 Bacteroidales bacterium
TTGCAAAAAATAGAAAAGTTGGTTGCCGACGGAGCCGTTATTCTGGGTCCTCAGCCGAGTCGCTCTCCGAGTATGCAAAACTATCCCGCGGCCGACAAGCAAATTCAAGACCTTGCGGGAAAAATGTGGGGTGATTTATCCGCGAAACAACGTAATTACGGCAAAGGGATGATTTTGACCGACATGAGCATGCAGGAGGCATTCGACTTGCTGAAACTGTCGCCCGATTGCGGTTTTGCCGCCGGCGATTCGCTGTTATACGCTCATCGCACGCTCGACGGTAACGAAATCTATTTCGTCACCAACCAAACCGACAAACAATTACAATGTAATCCCCGATTCCGCGTGAAAGGAATGCAACCCGAATTGTGGGATGCCGTAACGGGAAAAACCCGCACGTTGCCCGCATTCGAGCAAAACGGCGAAATTACTTCCGTGCCGTTGCTATTGGAAGCTTACGAAAGCGCTTTTGTTGTTTTCCGGAAACCGGGCAAACCGTCGACATCGCAACTCGCGGCTAATTATCCGCAACCGACGGTGATCGGCGAAATCGGCACGCCGTGGAAAGTAAGTTTCGAATCGGACGAAGTGAAACGCGGCCCCGCCGAACCCGTTACTTTCGAGCAATTAAGCGATTGGACGACAAACAACGACGACCGAATCAAGTATTATTCAGGCACGGCCGTTTACAAAAATACTTTTGCCGTTAAAGAACAAACCAAAGGCAAATTGTATCTTGATCTCGGAAAAGTCGGCGTTTCGGCCAAAGTAAAAGTAAACGACCGGTACGTCGGCGGCGTATGGACCGCTCCTTACAGAGTCGATATTACGGAATTCGTCAAACAAGGCGACAATCAACTCGAGATCGAAGTCGTCAATACTTGGGTAAATCGTTTGATCGGCGATATGCGCCTTCCCGAAAAGGATCGTCGCACGTGGTCGCACGTCAATACATGGAAAGTTACCGATCCGTTGTTACCCTCGGGATTGGCGGGACCGGTGAAGTTATTGTCGATTGAATATTAATGATTGAATAATTGATTAATAGAATAATCGAAAATTGATGAAAGCCGTAATCCGAATACGAAAAGTCGTTTCGGATTACGGCTTTTGATTTTTATATCGGAAAATTTCGAAACAAATTATATAAAGTCTAAAAATAATTACATTTTCAAAGATTACAACAAATTGATATTTAGATTATTGAATCTTTGAATTTTGAAATCTTCGAATAGTATCTATATGTCGCAAAAAAACGATCAAACGACGATAGCGCGCATCGAAACGGTCGATGCGTTGCGGGGTTTTGCCGTCATGGCTATCTTACTGGTTCACCACATCGAACATTTCATTTTCCCCGTCTATCCCGATGCGGCAAGTCAACCGGCTTGGCTGAATGTTTTGGATACGGGCGTATTTCATGTCGTTTTTTCGCTCTTTGCGGGAAAAGCATATGCTATCTTTGCGTTGCTTTTCGGTTTCACGTTTTACGTTCAATTTACCAACCAACAAAACAAGGGAAAAGATTTCGGATATCGTTTTTTGTGGAGACTGCTGCTTTTGGCGGGGTTTGCTACCGTGAACGCCGCATTTTTCCCCGGCGGTGATGTGCTGCTGCTTTTTTCCGTCGTCGGCATATTTCTTTTTTTCGTACGTAACTTGAGCAATAAAACGATTCTGATCATCGCATGTGTTTTGTTGTTCCAACCCGTGGAGTGGTTCCATTACCTGATGAGCATCATCAACCCGTCGCATACGTTGCCCGATTTGGGTGTAAGCGGCATGTACCAAGAAATTGCGCATTACGTAAAAGAAGGAAATTTTCGGGAATTTATCTTCGGAAACATCATCATCGGACAAAAAGCCAGTCTGTTGTGGGCCGTGGGTGCGGGAAGGTATTTGCAAACGGGAGGGCTTTTTCTGCTCGGTTTCTTGATCGGCAGAAAGCAACTTTTCTTGTCATCCGAAGCCAATGCACGTTTTTGGGTGAAAACGCTTATTGTTTCGGCAATCGTATTCGGGCCGCTTTATCAATTGAAGGTGTTGGTGTCGGATAACAGCGATGCGGCAATGGTTCGGCAAACGGCGGGCGTTGTTTTTGACATGTGGCAAAAACTAGCATTTACCGCCGTATTGGTTTCGTCGTTTGTTTTGACGTATCGAAATGAAAAATTCCGAAAGCTGACTTCCGGCTTGCGTTTCTACGGCAGAATGAGCCTTTCGAACTATATCGCGCAATCCGTAACGGGTGCGCTGATCTATTTCCCGATCGGACTTTACTTGGCGCCTTACTGCGGCTATACGCTTAGCTTTCTCATCGGCATCGTCGTGTTTTTATTGCAAGTTTGGTTCTGCAGATGGTGGTTGAAAAATCATCGACAAGGACCTTGCGAAAGCCTGTGGCATCGTTTGACGTGGATAAGAGTATCGCACGGAAAACATATATAAAGTCTAAAAAACAGTTACACATTCAAATGTTTCAAAAAAATGGTTTTTAAATCATTGAACTGACAAATACGAAAAGGCGAAGTCAAAAGCAGGCGGGCTTTTCGGGGAAACCGGGTAAGGGTATAACATCGGGATGCAAACCCTTGGAAATGACAACCAATAATAATAAATAACAACATCAAGCCCCGGAAAGGGTTTGAAAAAAGAAAAAAATGAAACGAATACATTTAATAATCTTTATCCTGCTGCTGTGCGCGGGCGGATATGCGCAGGGGCTGAAAAAGTTTTCCGAAGGAGGAAAATACGGTTTTCGCAATGCGGAGGGAAAAGTGGTTATTCCCGCCAAATATTACGATATGGGAGATTTTTCCGAAGGCTTGGTGGCAGCGGAGGTAACCGGGATAAAATATCAAGTCGGGCAACGTTGGGGGTATATTGACGAAACAGGCGCCGAAGTGATACCGCCGACATATTACAACGCCAAGAATTTTTCCGAAGGCTTGGCAGCAGTGTGTGGTGAACATGGCTACGGTTACATTGATAAATCCGGAAATGTGGTTATACCGATGAAATATACCGACGGTTTTGACTTTTCCGGAGGCGTGGCAAGGGTATTGTATGCCAACAACTGGATTTATATTGATAAAACAGGTACGACGGAATTGTGTACGGAACCGATAGCGATATACATAGAGCAGGCAAGAAATTATTGCGCAAAACTCAATAAGGAGTCGGGCAATTCGGGGCCTTTCCGGATCGTTAGCCCGTATGTTGTTATCAGCTTAGGTGATGATTGCGAAAAAACGAATGTTAATAATAGTTTTGGATATGTAGATAAGTATGAGTATAAAAGCTTTAACGACTATTTGTCCAATGGTGTGAAAACCGTAATTTTCACATATTCTTATCCCGACGCAACGCAGACTTATCATGCGTATAATAATCATGAGAATACGCGAACAGTAACAAGTTATGGTACTTTTATCGTTTATTTTGATTTGGCAAGGAAAGAAATTACGGGACATGATATTCTTCGCGGACCTTCCTTTCCATCTACCATAGACGGGTATAGCGGAAACAGTATAGGTAACGGTGATGTTAAGAACCGGATTGGATCCCGCTTGGCCGGCCCTGAACAATAACCCCTAACAATAAAGAACGATGAAACGAATACATCTGCTAATACTCGTCCTGCTGTTTGCAACGATAACACCGGCGGTTGCCCAAAAAGAAACGCCGGCACGTCTTTTCAAATATACGATAAATGATAACGTGGTTACAATCACCGGCCGGAAAGACCGGAAAGGAGAAATTCATGACGTTATCGTACCCGCATTCATTAAAGGAAAGCCTGTTAAAAAAATCGGTGATAGGGCATTTTTGGCTATGCATATACACAGTATCATACTGCCCGCCGGTATATCGGAAATCGGTAAGGAAGCATTCAGAGGGTGCCGGTCTTTAAAAGAATTTGTAATACAATGTCGTTTACTTAAGAGATCGCCACTGTCAGGGTCAAGACCGCTGACAGGGCTATGGCTCCCTACCGGCGGTCGATAAACCCCGGCAGTGGCGGAAAGAGATAAAACATCTTCTTAAGTAAACGACATTGATATATAATGATTTATAAACTAAAAAATATAAAAAATGAATAAGAAAAATATCCCATTTCAAATTATTGATTGGACAAATATTCCAAAGACAGAACACAAAGGTGAGACAGGTATCGCTTATTGGCAAACCATTCAATTTGATGGACTACGAATAAGATTAGTCGAATACTCTAATGATTATGTAGCTGATCATTGGTGTAAAAAAGGACATATAGTAAATTGTTTAGAAGGTGAATTTGTCAGTGAATTGCAAAATGGAGAAAAATTCACTATAAAACAGGGAATGGCTTATGTTGTTACAGATGACTTAAGTTCGCATCGTTCAATCACCAAAAATGGTGTAAAGTTGTTGATTATAGATGGAGATTTTCTACAATATCTGTTGGAATAGATAAAATCTACCTATAAAAATTACAAAACCTCATACAAGAATAATTTGAATCGATGTCGTACTAGGACGTGTTAACACTATTTTATATAATCTATAATTAAAGCATACATAACAAATGCGATATACATTATATCCGTTTTTTCGTAACGAGTGAAGACCCTTCTGAATCTTTTGATTCGTCGAAACAGTCTCTCAACCTCA
>JAVBNP010000234.1:0-4625 GCA_031551455.1 Bacteroidales bacterium
GAATAGCGTTTAAAATCTCCAAATTGCTTAAACTTACGTTGCCGCGTTGGATCGGAAAATATTCCGCAATTGTATCGTATTGTTCTTCCGTTAATTTCATATTTTCATTTTTTGCAAAGATATGAAATTATGCGTTAACACGCCCTAATCCGATATGGATATAAATTCTTTAACCGCGCTTTCGGCTTCTCTTTGCGCATCATCAATGTTGTCATTGACAATAATCCGATCAAATCGGGGAGCAAACGTTAACTCGTATTCCGCTTTGGCGATTCGCTGACGAATTTTTTCTTCGCTGTCGGTGGAACGAGCAATTAAACGTCGTTCCAATTCTTCGATTGACGGAGGTTCCACAAATAAGGCCAGCGCTCGTTTACCGAATTGCTTTTTCAACGCCAAACCGCCTTTTACATCCACATCAAACAGAACGTGTTTGCCCTCGGACCATATTCGCTCAATTTCGCTGCGCAAAGTGCCGTAATAACTGCCGTCGTATACCTCCTCCCATTCCACGAAATCTCCCCGATCAATATGTTCGCGAAATTCGAGCACGGTCATAAAATAATAGTCGCGACCGTTTATCTCGCCCGAACGTTCGGGGCGCGTGCAAGCCGATACGGAAAACGCAAGCGGCAATCCGCTTTGCAGGGCATGCTTTACCAACGTGGTTTTACCGGCGCCCGACGGTGCCGAGAAGATAATCAATTTACCGGAATGCATTACTTTGTTGCAAAATAAGAAGTTATGTTTTTACAAAAATCGCAGATTATGAAGGATATAATCTACAATACATTTAATATCTGTTCTTTCACCTTTTCCAGTTCATCTTTCATTTGTATCACTATCTGTTGCATGTCCGCATTATTGGCTTTGGAACCGATGGTATTGATCTCCCGTCCGATTTCTTGAGCAATGAATCCGAGTTTTTTCCCGACTCCGCCGTCTTCGCTCAAGGTTGCGAGAAAATAAGTGCAATGATTACGTAAACGAACCTTTTCCTCGTTGATATCCATTTTTTCAAGATAATAAATCAATTCTTGTTCGAATCGATTTTGATCGATGGTATTTTCGCCGACATACTCGATCAAGTTTTGGCGCAAACGCGTTTTGATGATATCCATGCGTTGAGATTCGAATTTTTCCAAATCAACGATGTATGATTCAATAAGTTTTATTTTACTTGAAATATCATTCGACAAAGCAAGACCCTCTTGATTTCTGAAATCATTAACTTGGTCCAACACATGTCGTATGCCGTCGAGTAACAGCAACCATTCTTCTTCGTTCGGTTCCCGACGTTCGATTTTTAACACTTCGGGCAAACGCACAATGGCATTCAAAATATCGGGAGGAAGAGGGATATTGTTTTGCTGCGCAATATTGTTCAATTGCACGTAATAATTTGTAATGGCAGACTCGTTGAATTGCGCCGTTGCCTCGTCGATCAATTCTTCCACGGCGACATACAACTCTATTTTACCGCGTTGCAATCGGGCGATCAGCTCATTTCTTATTTCCAATTCCCGGTCTTTGTATGTGCCCGGCAACTTAATGATCAAATCGGCCTGCTTGCTGTTGAGTGTCTTTATTTCAACAATCACTTTCCGTTTCTCGTTTGTATATTCGGTTCTGCCGAAACCCGTCATTGATTTTATCATCGGTATATCGTATTGAGTATTTGATCGTATTAAAATCACAAAATATTCCGAAAAACATTTTGAAAAGAATTATTATCCGAATTATCGGGTTGATGAGATTCGAATAAAGAAGAAAAACGTAAATATATTAAAATATTCCGATAGTTGCTCACGTTTATATTTTTCGTACCTTTATCCCGTTGCTTTATTGTTCCGATTTTTGAAAAGATACATTATATATGTAGTTTTTGCATTGACGGTATTGCAATCGTTATCCGCACAAGAAGTTTTGGTTCAGTGGACAGGCGTAGTGCGCAATGATCTGCTGGAATCGATTCCTTTTGCCCATATTATCGTTCAAAAAGATTTTCGCGGAACGATCAGCGATCCGCAAGGGATGTTTACGATTATTACTTTTCCGAGCGATACGTTGCTGATTTCTTGCGTAGGATTCAAAGCACGTAAAATTCCCGTTCCGAAAATAACCGACACCGATTCAAAGCATTATATCAAGGATATTGTGTTGGAAACCGATACGATCATGCTCAGCGAGGTGGTGATTTTTCCGTGGAAAACATACAAAGAATTCAAAGATGCCTTTATGGCACTTGATTTACCGGAAGATGATATGCAAAGAGCATATCGTAATATTGCCGCTATACAGGAACAAATTTATAATGCCATTGCCAATCGATCGGCAAGTCCGAATTCCAACTTTCGCGATGTGATGGCGAGCCGAAATAACCGTATGATGACATACGGACATTTGTATCCGACGTATTCCATTACTAATCCTTTTGCTTGGGCCAAATTTTTCAGTGCGCTGCAGAACGGAGAGTTTAAAAAGAAAGAAAAAAAGACCGATTCCGATAAAAGACCGTCGGTGATCGATGAAGTGAACAAAAACACCGTCGAATGAAAAAAATCGTTGTTTTCGGTCCCGGGCCGGGCTTTAAAGGCGGTATTGCCAACTTTAATATTTCGTTGGCAAAAGCATTTGCCATGCAGAAGGACACGGAAACACACATTGTATCGTGGATCAATCAATATCCTTTTTTCATTCCCCGTGATTTCATCGACGATAAAAGCCAATCCGACTTATTGGAAAAAAGCGGTGTAACGGTACATTACACCATGAATTACAACCGATTTCTGTCGTGGCAAAAAACGTACAAAACCATTGTCGAGCTCGAACCCGATTTTGTCGTTTTTCAATGGTCAAATCCCATACAGGCATTCCCGATCGGTTATTTGATCCGGCAACTCAAAGCCAACACAAGTATTAAGGTTATTGTCGATTCGCATTTCGGAAATCGAAAGGAATACACGAAAACGGTCAAGCGGCTGACAAGTTATGCCATCAAATATGCGGATGCATACGTCGTACATTCCTATAAAACGGCTTGCGAAATTAAGGAGCTTTTTCCGCTCGTCACGTTCGATCTCATCGAAGGTTCGGATAATGTGGCGGATAATACGGATAAACCCATTCTGAAATTGTATCATCCCATTTACGATATGTATACGCCCGATGCGACGTTTGACATCGCGGCTCAAAAAAAGAAATTGAATTTACGAAAATATGTTTTCCTGTTTTTTGGATTTATTACCAAAAATAAAGGATTGCATAATGCCATTTTCGCTTTTGCCGAATTGGCTGCTCGTCGAGATGATGTGTCGTTGCTGATTGTCGGAGAATCGTCGTGGCAGGTGGAAAAGCAAAAACCGTACAACCGATTCAAACAAATTTTCAGCCGGCAATTGCGTGCGCAATTCATGAGCAAAAGGGAAGACGAAAGCCATTATCGTCCGTTGGATTTGATTGATCAATTGGGAATCGGGGATAAAGTTACGGTAGTAAATGAGTTTGTTCCCAACGAAGATGTTCATAAATATTTTCAGGTAAGCGACGCCAGCATTCTGTTCTACGAAACGGCAACGGCTTCCGGAGTTGAATCAATCGCATACAATTTCAAAATACCGATTGTAGCCACCCGTGTCGGTCATTTTCCCGAAACGGTTAAAGACGGCGTAACCGGTTACTTGGCCAACCCGGATGATGTTCCTTCGATGATCGAAGCAATGTCGAACATCATCGAACAACCCATTCCGCCGGAAAATATCGAATTGGTTTCAAAAAGCATGAGTTGGGAAAAATATGCCAAGTCCGTGCGAAAAATGGCCGATTCAATTAAACAATGATATTTATGTCATCGTCAACTCGGACATATAAAATTCTCCACATCGTGCGTCACGGAAAGGCATTGCAAGATTATCAATCCATTGATGACATTGACCGTCCGTTGATCGAAAAAGGGATCCTTTACAGCATAACGGCGGCAAATCAACTGAGAAAAAAGTATTCCGTTCCCGATCTTATCATTTCGAGTCCCGCGGCGCGAGCTTTACATACGGCACATATTTTTGCCCGCATTTTAGGTTATCCGTCGGAAAAAGTATCGGTAAACGACGCGCTTTATTTGCATGGAGAAGATGCGGCATTGGATATTCTTTATGCTTTGCCGGATCAAATTACCGATGTGATGATCGTGGCGCACAATCCCGACATGACATACTTATCCGATATGTTTATTCGTCCGAGAATCAACATTCTGCCGACATCGAGCGTCGTGTCCGTTCGGTTCGACACCGACCGATGGAGTGCTTTACACGACGCAAAAACAACCGGTGAAGCATACTTTCCGAAAGAACAGCGATAACCGAATTTCTGCAGGCGAAAGTTTATGTAATTTTGCCGATCATGAGCAATGATCGATTCCGATTCAAACAATTTGTCGTCGAACAAAATGCCGCCGCAATGAAAGTGGGGGTCGACGGCGTATTGTTGGGAGCTTGGGCGAAGGTTGATCATGCGTATCGGATATTGGATGTCGGTACGGGAACCGGTCTTCTTGCCCTTATGACGGCACAACGAATGCCCGAAGCAATGATTGACGCCGTGGAAATTGATGATGAAGCTTGCCGACA
>JAVBNP010000056.1:0-9173 GCA_031551455.1 Bacteroidales bacterium
TTACTCTTGTTCTGCTGATTTAGCAGAATCAAGTAAATGTTCTTTTCAGTCTGAACCAACAAATAATCTACATTCGGATTATCCGATTTGATCCGATTTCGCGGCAATATCAACGTTGCTTTTTCTCCGTTGAACGTTCCTTGCGCAAAACCAACCGGTTGATGCGGACCTACTTTCGGAGTCACAAATCCGCGGGGAAAAGCAATTTTTCCGTTCGAACGTAATTCCATTTCCGCAACCAGATAATCCATGATCCATCCCACCTGCCACCAAGCATGATGCGGAAAAAGTCCGGATCCCCAATCGAAATCTTTCCAATAATAGGAAGCAACATGAGTCTTCGGATTCACAAATGCGTCTTTGCCCAAAGCTCCGGCCCTTGCCATATCCAAGAACAAGGAATCTTTTGTTATCTCAAACATTCTGACAAACATTCCGGCATGACTTGCCAACAATATCGGTCCGCCGACTACGGCCGAACCGATGGCTCCTCCATGCTCGAAACTAAGGCCGACTTGCGACAGTTGCCAATCTTTCCATTCTTTTCCTTTCCTGATTTTGGTTTCCGCGGTAGGGATCGGATAAGTGAAAATGGATGTGGTGTACATTTGTGCCGTTTTAACGGCTGCATCGAGATATTTTTTGTTGTCGGTCAAATCGTACATGTCCAGCAAAGCCTGAGCGCTTTGTCCCGTTGCAAAATCGTTGACAAAACGGGCATCGCCGCAAACTCCGAGAAAAGAGCCTTGTTCCGTCGCATTTTTCACAAACCAATCCGCACCCTTGATTGCTCCGTCCATGTATTTTCTATCTTTCAAAATTTCGTACGCAACATACAAACCGTAGAAAGTCGGGCGAAGGTCGGTTAAATCGGTAAAAATCGGTTGTCGGGTATCCCGGTCAAACGCGACGGGCCAACTCCCGTCCTCGCGTTGCCAAGCGAGCAATCGGTCGGCTCCCGCTTTTAATTTCGACAACAGCTCCTTATCGTTCGGTTGAAACAACAGGATGTTTCCGATGTCGATCAGCGTGTAATAGGTTAACCCGATGGGTTCGAATTGACTCCCCCACTCTTCCATAAATGTTTTCGACTTGGCTAAATAGTACTGTCCCAGTGCGGCTCCTTCAAAAAAACCGGGTTCGCTTTGCTGCTGGGCAATCTTGAAATTTCTGATATACGGTATCCGGGTTTCTTTCAACACCTTATCGCCGGTTAATGCCGTCAACATCCATACCGCGGCTATATCCGAATTTTTCATCGCGTCGTTGTCCGATCCGTATGCACCGCCTCCGTAACCTTGAGCCCCTATTTTCGTTCCGTGATAATCTTCTTCATGCCATTGGGAGGTCTTATCATCCACCAAATAATCGTACATGGACTGTACCCGGTTGGTCAGCGACATTTCCGTTGATCTCAAACGATCCGAATCCTTGAAGCGATAAACATCATAAACGGAATGTTTAAATGCTTGATACCAATCTCCTTTTTGCAGCGAAAAACGATAATCGAACTTGAGGGTGTCGTTGATTTGACAGAGCGATCCTTCTTCGCCCAACACGGGATGATAAGCGGTAGGAACCAATTGCGAATCGGGATTCATGTGGGAAAGGGCAATCCGCCATTTTTGGTTATGCCGGTTCTTATCGTGTTCGTATCGGGGACTTTCCTGCCCGGGTTCAATGATAACGGCCAACGTGCAACTGTCTTGATCGGTTAAAGCCGCCATGGGGTTGGTTATGGTACTTTCGCGACAAAGCACCGGAAATTCGGGCAGTCCTTGTGCGTAAAGGTAACTCAAGGTAAAATTTTCATTCACCCGATTGCCTTGATAAAAGCCCGGAACAATCCCCCAAATTAATTCCGAAGGACCTATCCGGGCCGGGGTGACGGAAGACAAGGAATAATATCCTTTTTTTGCGGCGACAAATCGGGTTTTGACTCGAATATCGGAAGGATATTTCTCATCCAATTCCCAAGTAGTGATGATTCTGCCTATTTCAAGGTCTCGGGTGAACGAAACGCTTTGTCCGGTTTGGGTACAAGATTCGGGATAAAACTCGTATTTTTCCCCTGCCCGATTCATGGGCACCGCGGATGTGGCATTTTTGAAATTTTGCGGTAAATTCAAGGATGCCAAGTTGAAGTTTACCGTATCGCCGTTGCTTTGAACAATAAGTACCGAATCTTTACCGGGTTTCTCTTCGCTGAAAAACACAACCGTTTTTCCGTCGGGATGTCCCCACGGCAAATGCTTTTCTCCGGATTTAATTCGGAAAGACGTAACAACCCATCCTTCCGATTTTTGAGTCCACTCTATTTTTATTGCGGCATTTTCCAGACGAACTTTTTTGTTGCATCCCGTCAAAATCAAATGAAACAACAGAAATGAAAAAATAACTTTCCGCATTGACGCATTTTTATGTAACTTGATAACAGACATTTGATATAGATTTGATTTTTCGGGACGGATTCATTTTTAAATTAACCGAATATCGGATATGATGCCTGAAAGGACAGAAATCCCGAGATGCCGCCATTCCGTGTGCTCCGGATTCGACTTCGCCGAATTCTTGCGTTATTCTCCGCTTCGATCGGAACGGTCGGGACATCCTTCAGACAACATATCCGAATAATCATTTAAAACTAAAATTTAAGTAATCGATAACAATAAACTCCTTTGTTGATAAGGAATACATAGAAGAGCATGTCACCGCCGACCTGCTCCATTGCGAAACTGCCTGTGGCATACAGGTTCGGATTTGTCATGCTGTTCCACGGAATAACGGCCGAGGCAAGCGGAACATGTGTATTATCCGATGTGCGCTCCAACACTGCGAAGGAATAGGATCCGTCAACACTGACATTCATATCCTGACCGCCGGAACCGGCAAAGACGGCTATCATATTTTTATTATCAAATGTAAATAATTTATGATAAAAATAGAACGGAGAAAACCATCCGTTAGATGTTTCCGGGAATAAACCGAAAGGCCCCATAATGGAAGTTAAACTGCCGATATTGCCGTATCGTAAAAGATTACCTTCGGCAACGCCGTGCGCGCCAACGTAATATGGCGACTCCGGCTCCAATCCGAGCGGGGTCAAAATCTGGTAACCATTATATATAATGGGAACGCCGGTACCCACTATGGTCGGATTTTCAGCATCCACCGTACCGTTATTTATCTTCCACAGGTAATGCTCGCCCTTGTCCGGTTGAGCAGCTTCAGGAGCAACAATTAAGCCTTTACCGCCCACATCTCCGAGAACTTGTACTTTACGACCGAAATTTACACCGCTGCCGTGGGGAATTTTGGCCAAGATTTCAGGCGCTTCGGTTGCGCTTGTCCACTTGAAGAGGATGAATTTGTCGGTACTCCAGCCGCCGTTGGTCAGAGAACTTCCGATCATGTTTCCGGCATCGTCGTTGGTAACAAAGAACGGAACCGACTGAGTTGCGAAATTGCCTAAGAGACCCGTAACATTCAACTGTTTGTCGGTCGGTGTTCCATCCGACTTATTGATCAGCGTCCGTTGTCGGGCAATATTCAAGTAATCGCCTGCAATTGCAATTGAAGTGGGATTATAATCACGTCCGGAATACACCGAAAAATCCTGCTCCCACTTTGTCTTTAAGTAATACGCCGGCGCTTTTACCATCCATTTCTTTTCGGTAACTCCGTCTTCGGCGGTAACGGTATATTCAACATCTTTGGTGAAGTCTTGCGGTACATCCGGATCGGGTTCAACAATCGAGCCTTTTGAAAGTTGGAAAACGGCAGGAGAAACCGTCATTTTTTCCGGAGTAAACCAAGCGGGCATCGCGGGCATAATGTATGAAACGGTTCCTGTTTCGCTGTCTATCCGGGCCGCGATTTGTATATCGCCCGCCGTACCCGGCGCACCTTGCGCTTCCTTCCATACATCAAGACGGAAAACCGTTATTTCTGCCGCATCGCTTGGCGGAGCAATCGGCGCCGCACGTGTAAATTCGACCGTCCATTTCTTTTCGGTGGCGTTTTGTGCGGTTACGATATACTCTACCGGATTTCTGAAATCCTGCTTTTCCGTTATGGCAGGTCTGAAAATCGCCTCCGGCGATACCGTAAGCGCGGTTGGAGCAACGTCACTTAATTCATCCCACGCCGTGTACGGAATCTCCTCTTCGAACGTAACTTTAGATGCGTATTTGTTTATTGTGCCCGTGTAAACGGTGGTTCCCATGGTAAGCGTGAAGGTGGTTATTTCCGCTTCTCTTTTGGGAGGATCATCATCCTTGCACGATGAAAAACACTGGATAACAAACAAGACCGGCAATAATGCTACAGTCGCATTAAAATTTTTAAATCTTAACTTGTTTAACATGTTTAACATAATAATTTGATTAAAAAATAATACATTTAGAAAAAAATAAATGAACCGCTGCAAAAGTCATTTATTGATGGCTCGGAAAAACGGAGCTGTTCAAAAAACCTGTTTTCGGCTCGTCATTGCGAGCAATAGCGAAGCAATCCGGCTTGTATAACAACAGATTGCTTCGTCGTCCCTCCTCGCAATGACGTTCATTTTCGACTTTTTGAACAGCTTCATTTCATCCGGAGTTACCAATTTGGGTTTTGCTTTATATTGCCGCCCGATTTAATTACTTCATCGGCAGGAACAGGATATAAATCCATTTTTGGTTCAAATACACGTGTTTCGACAACAAACGGAGTATAATTAAATTCGGCATCGTTAACCTTAGCGACTTTCACTCCATTAATGTTTCCGCCAATTGCGGAAGCGCCTAAATTCCAACGTCGAACATCCCAATAGCGATGGTCTTCGAAAGCAAGCTCCACACGCCTTTCGTTCCGTAACTTTGTTCTGAATTCACCGGGCGTCATACCGATCGGAAATTCGGGCATTTTGACATCCGAACGATTTCGAACCGTATTAACGGCATCGCGCGCCGACATGGTCAACGTCCCGTCGGTATAGTCGGGGCCGTATGCTTCGTTCATGGCTTCGGCGTAATTCAGATACATTTCCGCCAAGCGAAAATAAATCCATTGATGGTACGATTTTTCGTCTTTTGTAAGATCCAACCCCGGAATTACGTAATTTTTCAAATAATAACCCGTTTTTGAAGTTTTATAAATCGGATTACCGTCTTTTCCGCCTTCCCATATTTCAACAACCCGTCCGTTAAATGTTGTGTTGTTGGTAACAACGGTCATGGCCAAACGAGGATCCCTGCCCGTATACGGATTTGCCTTTTGATTGGGATCATTCCAATCGAATGCGGATCCGTCGCTTTTCATTTCATAAGCATCTACCAGATTTTGAGTGGGACAGGTTCCGGTACCGCCGCCGTTGAAGCCTATCGAATAGTTGGCCTCCTCAAAAGTATTGAGCAACCCTTTTCGACGCTCAAAAATCACTTCCTTGTTTTGTGCCGATCCGAGTGTGAACAGGGCCGAATAAGACGAATTCAATTGATAGGTTGCGGGAGCCATTTTTATGACTTCCCAAGCAGCTTCAGCGGCTTTGATCCAACGTTGTTGGCGATTGTTATCGGTGTAGCCGAGAACAGGATTGTTATTTCCCGGCTTGTTAAACAGGTCGCTTGCCGCATAGAGCAGCGTACGCGCCTTCAAGGCTAACGCTGCGCCTTTGGTGGGGGCTCCCGCATCGGCTAACAACTGCGTTACGACAAGCTTATTGGCCGCAGTATCGCATTGATCCGTGATGTATTGAATACACTCCGAAAAATCGGCTCGATTCATTTTCATGATCTTGTCCGCATCTTTATTTACATCCAACTTTTCGGTCACCAACGGAACGCCGGCATATCGTTTCACCAGTTCAAAATAATAAAACGCGCGCAAGAAAAACATTTCATTTCTCCACATTTTGGTTTTATACACGCGGTCGGCGTATGTCGTGGGATTACTCAGACGAAATTCCTCCCATGTCACATCATTGGTTAATTGAGTAAAATTATTTGCTTCGCGAATACCCGCATAACTTTTGATCCAAGCACTATCCGGATTCGTGTATTGATTCCAGTTTCCGATATTGAAGTTTTGAATTCGCTCGGATACGGTAACTTCTTCCGCTTCATCACATGCGGCAGCCATCCACGACCGTCCGATTGAATTGTAACCTTGGGGAAGGTTAACGTAAGCTGCGGCACGTAACGGCGGCAAATAATTCATGTTCGATTTGATTTGATCCGCCGAACGGAACGTATATTCCTCGGGATCGGTAAAATCACACGCACAGCAACATAATCCTGCTATGATAAGAATACCTGCGTTTTTATATAGATTCATGACTTTTGCGATTTAATTAAAATTGAAGATTAAGTCCCAAATTATACGTTTTCATGGCAGGGTAACCTACCTTATACGTTTCGGGATCGCTGTATTTGAAATTGCTCACCGTAAACAAGTTGGTGCCGAGGAAGAATATCCTGATTTTTTGCGAGTCGTTTGTACGGCTCAACGGGATGGTATAACCAAATTCAAGCGAACGTAATCTCAAGAAGTCGGCCTTTTTGTACCAAAAATCGGAACTTCTGTAATTATTGGGGTTGGCTTGTGTGGTCAAACGGGGATATGTTGCGATCCGTTTATTTTGTTCCGTCCACGGAATATCCACATAAGTCGAAATTTTTGCATCATTGATCAGCGGCCAATATACCGGCGAATTATCTCCCAAATAAATGTACCTCCCGAGCTGGGCATGCAACAATCCGTGCAAATCGAAACCCTTAAACTTGAAACCGAAAGTGAATCCCAATTCCAATTCGGGATAAACGGATTTGGCAACCGGCGCTTGATCGTATTTATCGACAACCCCGTCACCATTCTTATCCCGATATTTCATATCTCCGGGCTTTACCGTACCGAATTGCTGAATCGGACTTCGGTCGATATCGGCTTGCGATTCGAAGAATCCGATAAATTCCAAGCCAAACGGTTGGAAAATGGGTTGATTGGTGGCGTAATTATACTCGCTTCCCGCCGGAACGGGTAATTCGGCATTATACAATACTTTGCTCGTTACCCAACCGCCGTTCAATCCCACGGAAAAACCCCAATCTTTATAGGATTTATCGTAGGATACGGCAAAATCGATTCCTTGCCTTTCGGCTTTGCCGAGATTAACGGGCTGCATTTCCGTGCCGACAGTGGACGGAACCACGTTCTCGCGCGGAACCAATATATGGTCGCGTTTTTGATAAAAATACGACGCAGATAATCGGATGTCATTCAACAAACGGGTATCAAAACCGGCTTCGTACGAAGTTGTTTTTTCAAAGGTCATATCGGGATTGGCCAAATCGGCCTCAACAACTACAAGCGTTGAACCACCCGTTCCGAAATAATATTCGCCGTTATAGTAGTAATATTCGCGATAGGCAAAGCGTTCGCTAAAATTACTTCGGCCCGTTTTACCTACGGATGCACGCAATTTTAAATAATTGATTGTTTTCGAATCCCGGAGGAACGATTCGTTCGATATGATCCATCCCGCAGCGATCGACGGGAAAAGGGAAAATCGGTCATTCTTTTTGAATGATTCGACCCCGCCGTAATTCAATCCCAAATCGATGGTGTAACGATCCATCAATTTATACCCCAACAAACCGGACAGAGATTGATTTTGATAAGGCGTTTGCGAACCCAACGTCAATTTATCTTGGTGATACAACAACAAAGCCGAGAGTTGATTATTGTCATCCAAGCGGATTTGGTAATCGAGATATCCTTCAAAATTAAACCGTATTGATTGATCGTTATTGGAAGGACTGGCGTATGTTAAATTGGTTTTCTTGCCGTAAGGATCGCTGAGGGTATGATCGGGAAGAAAAGAGAATGATTCCACGCTTCGGGTCCATCCGTCCATTACGGAATAATAGTTATCATAGGCAAAGCGCAAACCGGCTTTTAATCCTTTGATGATTTTCCTAAAATCGTACTCCGTGGAAAGATTGGTTTGAATGTACCTGTTTTGTGTTTCGGAATATCCCTGTTCATTGATGAGCGACATGGGGTTGCTCGGATAAGAAGCGGTGCCGCCCAGTTTTCCGTCTTGCACGTACATGGGTACCATGGAAGAATAACGATTCAACGTGGTCCAAACGGCATCATTTCGATAAGGAGCATTTTTTCCGCCGATAACACCGAAAATATCGAATTGCATTTTCCAGTCTTCCATCAAATTGATATCCAAATTGGAACGAAAATTCAAATTACTCTGCTTAATGTTTGTGCTGTATCCTTCATGACCGTTTGTATGATCATAAATTCCTTCGTTTAAAAAGTACCCGACGGAAGCATAATATTGAACGATTTTATTGCCGCCTTTGGCGCTTGCATTAATCCGGGTTTGCGGTGCGCTTTTGCGGAGCATCTCGCTCATCCAGTCCACATTCGGATAATAGATCGAATTTCCGGCTTTATAATTTTCGATATCGGCGGTCGAATAAAGTATCGGCAAACCATCATTGAATAAGGCCTGATTGTACATGTCCGCATAATCGGCGGAAGAAACAAACTCGGGTAACCCCATGGGTTGTTGGAATCCGTAAGCAAAATCAATCGAAATTTTCGTTTTTTCCGGCGCACCGCGTTTGGTCGTAATCAAAATGACGCCGTTGGCTGCTTTATAACCGTAAAGCGCCGCCGCGGAAGCATCTTTTAAGACAGAAAAAGTTTCAATATCTTCAATGGCTATCGAATTAATTTTTCGTTCAAATCCGTCGATGATGACCAACGGTGCATTTTCATTTCCAAAAGTACCGACTCCCCGGATTAAAAATTGAGGATCGTTCGCTCCCGGTTCCCCGAATTTTTGTATCACATTCAATCCCGGAATCATCCCGTAAAGAGAATTTCCGATTGAATATATGGAATTATTCCGCAAATCATCTCCTTCACGGAAACTGATAGACGCTGATGTTTCCCTTTTTGCGGGACCGAAAACAGCCCAACGCGTACAAGAATCTTGTTCCACTCTTATGGTGCTGTCTGCTGAAGACAGATCCCGACCAAGAACCGTATGGCAAATCAAAAGAAGAAAAAGGAACACACTTATAACGTGTCTTTTATATTGAAATTGATCAGTATTTTTCACTGTAATATATATTTAAGTTAAAAACTGTTACCATCCGGGATTTTGA
>JAVBNP010000212.1:0-29161 GCA_031551455.1 Bacteroidales bacterium
CGAAATGCAAAACGGCCGTTTTTGCTCCTTTTTCGGTAAATATAGACCCGATTTCTTATTTCAGTTTTACTTTATCGCCCTGTTTGACCGATACATCGACCAAATTTTGATAAACAGTCATGTAATTTCCGTGTCGTATCACCACAATGATGTTTTCGCCGCGAATACCCCAAACCCTCGTTACTTCGCCGCCGAAAACCGCTCTGACACCGGCTCCGCCAACCGTGGTAATGTCTATTCCGTTGTTGTTGATTCTGATATCTTTGTACAACGGATGCGGATTGATGCCGAAATATCCCGTGATGATCCCTTTTTCGACGGGCCAAGGCAAACGGCCTCTGTTGTCTTTGAAATTATTGGAAACCAATCGTTCTTCGGGTGTCAACTTATCGTAAAGATTGGTCGAGGTTCCTTTACGTTTTTTTGCCTCGGAGGCGATCAATTGCTCGATATCTCTTTGCAGTTTCTGCGCTCTTCGCTGTTGCTCGGCCAATTGCCTTCTTAGTTGGCGTTCCTGCGATTTCAGTTTGTCTACCTCTTTGTTTTGTTCCGTTTTGACAACTTCCAAACGGCGACTTTCTTCTCGTTGCGTCACCAACAGTTTTTCTTTCTCGGCTTTTCGCGCAGCCAATTGCTCCATTGTTGCGCTCAATTCTTCTTGTGTTTTCACTATTTCCGCAACTTGTCTTTTGCGATATTCTCCGTATTGACGAAAATAGTTCATGCGTCGATAAGCTTCGTTGAAATCCTTGGCTGAAAGAACATAGATCAATTTATTGTATTTCCCCCTGTTTGTATACGCATGGTACAATAATTGAGCATATTCCGATTTCAATTTTTCCGTTTCGCGGCTCATTTGTTTCACTCGAGCAGCCGCTTCGTTGATCCGCCGATCGGCATAATCGATTTCGGCATTAATTCCGTCGATAAGTTTTTTGTATTGGCCCACCCGAACGTTAAGTAAATTGAGCTTTTCGAGCGATTCTTTTTGACTTTGGCGAGTTTCTTGCAAATAACGGTTGGTTTCGTCGATTTCCCGCAAGGTACTTTTCCGTTGCTCTTCCAAACTTTGGCGCGATTGTGCCGTCGTATCGAAAACCGATAGGATAAGAATGATCGGAAAAAGAAAAACCAAACAATATGGTCGGAAAAAACGCATTGAGGCACCGAAATTTTGCGCAAAGTTAGCATTTTCGTCGTAAGTTTTCAAAAGCCGAATCGATAAGGAGTTATTTCAATTCCCGTTTGGTCGGTTCGGTACAAAAACCATTATTCCGTCGAATTTTCGGAACCCGACGAAATAATCGATATTTTTCGTTTTTAACGATCCGTTTTAACGGGATATTCCTCGAAAGCGTACAAAACGGTCGACAAGTAGCGTTCGCCGGTATCGGGCAAAATAACCACAATTGTTTTTCCTTTGTTATCGGAACGACGTGCTACTTGCATCGCCGCATAAACAGCCGCTCCGGATGATATTCCAACCAACAATCCTTCCGTTGCTGCTAATTCACGACTCGTTCCGATGGCTTGATCGCCGGTAACGCGAAATACCTCATCCACAACCGCGGCGTTATATGTTTTCGGAATAAAACCCGCTCCGATTCCTTGAATCTTATGCGGCGACGGCGTTCCTCCGGAAAGTACCGGCGACTCACTCGGTTCCACGGCAATGATTTGAATTTTCGGATTTTTTCGTTTCAATGTTTCCCCCACTCCGCTGACGGTACCACCGGTACCGACGCCCGCCACGAAAATATCCACCGTTCCGTCGGTATCGACCCAAATTTCTTCGGCGGTCGTTTTTTTATGGACGGCGGGATTTGCCGGGTTATCAAACTGCTGCAAAATGACGGAACCGGGCGTTTCGGAACGAAGTTGCTCCGCTTTGGCAATGGCGCCTTTCATCCCTTCGGCGCCGGGCGTCAAAATGAGTACGGCGCCCAATGCTTTCAATAAATTGCGCCGTTCGAGGCTCATGGTTTCGGGCATTGTCAGAATGAGTCGATACCCTTTTACCGAGGCCACCCACGCCAATCCCACGCCGGTATTTCCGCTGGTCGGCTCAATGATCGTTGCTCCGGGTTTGATAACACCTCTTTTTTCCGCATCTTCAATCATCGATAAAGCGATGCGATCTTTCACGCTGCCGCCGGGATTAAACGATTCCAACTTTACAATCAAATCGGCTTGCAATCGGTGCAACTTACCGAAATTCTCGATCCTCATGAGAGGCGTTTTTCCGATTAAATCGGTTAAATTTTTTGCTATTCGCGACATAATAACGGATTGTTTATTGAATATAAAAACGCTTACGGCATGCAAATGTTATATGAAAATATTTTTTTATGATCGATTTCGATGAATCGCCGCCGGTATTTACGGTCATATCTTCAAGCTACGGAACGAAAAACCGATCAATTTCTTCAACTCGAGTAGCCTGTTATTACTCGTTCGGTTTTTCGTATTTTCTGAAAAAGCTTTTCCATTTCATCACCACAACGCCCCAAAAAGCTTCATTGAAAATGCCGCCGTTCATTTTGGACGTTCCGGCTTTTCGATCGCAAAAAATAATCGGTATTTCTTTCAATTTGAATCCGTATTTCCATGCGGTAAATTTCATTTCTATTTGGAAAGCATAACCTCTGAATCGTATTTGATCCAGCGGAATAGTTTCAAGAATTTTGCGCTTGTAACATTTAAAGCCTGCCGTAGTATCGCGCACTTTCATGCGGGTAATGAAACGAACGTATTTCGAGGCGCAATACGACATCAACACGCGCGACATGGGCCAATTAACCACATTTACGCCGGTGATGTAGCGTGAACCGATGGCCAAATCGGTATCGCCCGAAATACAAGCATCATGCAACGAAAGCAAATCATCCGGATTGTGCGAGAAGTCGGCATCCATTTCGAAAATATAATCGTACCCGTTATCCAACGCCCAATGAAATCCCACAATATATGCCGTACCGAGTCCCTGTTTTCCGGGACGTTCTAAGATAAATAATTTTCCGGGATATTCTTCCCGAAGGCGTTTTACGATATCGGCCGTACCGTCGGGAGAGTTGTCGTCGACAACCAATATGTGAAAATCGCGAGGCAATGAAAATACCTTACGAACCATTCGTTCGATATTTTCGCATTCGTTATATGTGGGAATGATGATGACGCTTTTCATCTTTTTTAGTTAAACTCTCCGAATCGAAAGTTTGCTTATCCGATATTGTTTTATTTAATGCGCTTCCGAAAAATCCCAAAGATCGTACCGAAAAAACGATAAATCGTTTTAGTGTATGTCACATACACATTTTTCACGTTGTTTGATCGATATTTTAAGGAATCCGGCATAAAATCCGCTCGCATCTTTTATTTATCTTTGCAAAGATGTCGGAATTTGATGAAAGTAACAAGATAAAAAATCTTAAAAATTACATTCCGCAAAAACAAATCGTTTATCGTTAACATATCCGTAACATGAAATATACGCTTTACGGGCCGAAAACCAAATTATACGGAAGGATCGACTTGCCCTCGTCCAAAAGCATCTCGAACCGGTTATTGATTATCCGGGCATTGAGCAACAATCAATTTGACATCGTCGGGCTTTCGGACAGCGATGATACGCGAGTATTACGCAACGGATTGCGATCGACGGACGATGTAATCGATATAGGGCATGCGGGCACTTCGATGCGTTTCTTGACCGCATATTTTGCCGCCGCGGGCCGGGCAAAAACCATAACGGGATCAGAACGAATGAAAAACAGACCGATCGGCGATTTGGTCGACGCTTTAAATCAATTGGGCGCGGATATTCGCTATCTCGAAAAATCCGGATATCCGCCGATACGAACTTCGGGAAACCCGCTTTCGGGAAATTCGATCGAAATAAACGGAAGCGTCAGCAGTCAATTCATTTCGGCGATTTTATTGATTGCCCCCGCACTATCCGGCGGTTTGACCGTTCGAATTGTCGGCGATTCGGTTTCCGCATCGTACGTTAACATGACGTTGGAATTGATGAAACGAGCGGGCGTCGAATCAAACCGAAACGAAAGCACGATCGTTATTCCATCGCAACCTTATCGATCGAAGGACATAATTGTCGAACGCGATTGGAGCGCCGCTTCGTATTGGTACGAAACGGCATCTTTGGTTGACGATTTCGAAATTTTGCTTGAAGGTGTTTCGAGAGACAGCCTGCAAGGCGATTCCGTAACGTCGCAAATATTCGAATCGCTCGGCGTGCATACCGAATATTCGGATGCCGGGGCTTTACTTGTTAAAACAAAAACCGATCGATCTTTTCGGGATATCGATTTCATCGAAGCGCCCGATTTGGTCCAAACAATGGCGGTAACCATGTGTCTGAAGAATATTCCCTTTCGATTCGACGGCGTAAAAACCTTGCGGGTGAAAGAAACCGACCGTATTGCGGCGTTGCAAAACGAATTATCGAAATTGGGTTATGTTATCGAAGAAACAAGCCCGGGTATGATTGAGTGGAAGGGGACACACACAAAACCCGCGGAAAATATCCGAATTTCGACATATCACGATCATCGCATGGCGATGGCTTTTGCTCCGGCCGGAATCGTTTTTCCGGGATTGGCGATTGAAGATCCCGGTGTGGTGAGCAAATCGTATCCGAACTTTTGGAATGATTTAAAACGTGTCGGATTTACGATCGGGGAATAATTGCCGAGAATGGTCGTTTATCGAAAAACGATATCCGTAATCACTTCTTCTCCGGCTTTTTTGTTCAATGCTTTGATCAACGTCGATCGCATCATGGATAATTCGTTACGTACGACCGATGAGGCAAGCCGAACGAATAATATGCCGTCTTTGATATAAAGTTCTTCCGTGGTTTTGGCCAACGGCCCCAAAACTTCGGGCCAAGCCTTAATAAGACGGGTTTCCCCGAGTTTTCTTTCGATTTTGTATTCTCGGAATATCTCTTCGATTACTTGGCGTATGTTAAATGTATTTGTCCGTTTCATGGTTTACGCCCGAAAAAGGAGAAATGTACATTACCGTAGCAACGAAGTTCCGAGAAATATTTATGTCCGGAAAAATCCGTTCTTTTGGAATGTTCCACGACAAGGATTCCGTCGGGATTCAATATGTCTCGTTCGAATATCGAATCGGGAATTTCCGAAATACGCGACATATCGTAAGGCGGATCCGCAAAAACAAGATCGTATCGAACTTTGCAAATTGTCAGAAAATGAAAAACATCGTCGCGAATGACTCGAATCGCCGAGAATCCCAATCGACCTGCGGTATTGCGAATAAATGCGGCATGACGAGGATCCATTTCCACGGCGTGAATCGTCGGACATCCGCGCGAAGCAAATTCGTATGCAATGCTTCCCGTACCGGAAAACAAATCCAACACGTCGAATGATGTTATATCGTAACGATTTTGAAGAATATTAAAAAGGCCTTCCTTGGCAAAATCGGTAGTTGGTCGAAGCGTCAGCTTATTTCCGGGATCAATTTGTTTCCCCCGATATGTGCCGCCTATGATACGCACCCGTACAAATTGAACAGGTGAATAAACCGCGCACGCAATGCGGCGGTAATGTAATGGCTGTATGTTACCGTATTGGTCGGTTCGCATTCGACGATGCGATCGACGTACTTTTGTACAAATTCCAAATATGTCGGGGCTTCCTTAATATTTCCCGCATAAAAAAGTTTAACGGAAGCCAATGCCATATCGAACATATTCAATACTCCGGCAAGATAATAAACAGAATCTTCCGGAACGTTAACACAAAAAGTGTTGTACAACAATAATTTTTTGTCTTTCACCATCGTAATATCCATATAATCGGAATAGTAACACACGGCAACACGAGGCTTACCGAGGACGGTTGATTCGGCAACCACCGTATCGATAAAAGGTGCGGCGTGATGATAAAAAACAATGCCCGGTTGATATCGACGAATCATATTCATCAATTCTTCCGGGCAGGAAAATATGTTATATGCTTTTGCCGAGCGAACATAATTATGAAGCACGTGTTCGCCGGCTTTCCAACCATGGTTAAAATTCAAATAAGCGGAGGCATGTGTCGGATCAAACAAATGTTCGGGGACCAACGTACAACGCGGCGAAATTTGCAAATACTCGCAATTTTTATATTTCAGCCCGAGCAGATCATCATCGGCAAAAATACGCTCGCAAAAATCGGCCGTTATAACATCGTTGCCGGCTCCGGAGACCGGATAATGCCGCAAAACAATATATTTATTGATTATCGTATTGAAAATGCAAAACGATAACCCCTCCGGACCGGTTTGTACGGATAACCGATAACTTTCCGATTGAGAAATATCAAACGTTTCATCAATCAGATCAATCGATGCCTTCGCCGTGATTTTATTCCCAGTTTCCGGCATTATTGGTTGTTTCAGTCAAAGAGCCGACTCTTAACCCGGGATATCCCGTCGCTCTTTCTCTATCGGCGTTGAAATTGGTCAAAAGTTGGGGATCCATTCCTTGCAATAAAATATCATTGAGCACTTGTGCCGCAAATACGTTAACGTCCACGTTTCCGGCTTTCAAATTAGCAGTACCCAGCTCAAATTCTTTTCCTCTCGTGAAAGGCACATAGCGCAACGAATCCACATGGTACCCTTTTTTGAACAATGAATCTAAAACACTTATTCTAACCGTATCGCGAACAATACGTCCCGCTTTTACGTCAGCTGAGTCATCTTCGTCACCGATTTGCTTTACCACTTTGAATGATCCCGATTTCAAAAAAGCAATCAACGTGTCAAAACTTCCGGTATATTTTTTATTTTCGGACTTATACGCCACCTGAGCCGTACGAATGTCTTGCAAACGTTGAATGGTTGCGGCGTAGCGCCTGGCTCTTTCGGCGTTGAAACGAATCGGTTTTTGTATACTTTCGTAAACAAAATAGCCCATGACGCATATCCCGGCAATTAAGATTACTTGAATAACTGTTTTCATTATTTTTAATTTTTCAATGGTTTTAAGGTCTTTTCGCTTTTAACGACAAAAGTATGAAAAAATTTAAAAAGAAATCTTATCTTGCTATTTTATTATTCTTTTATGCTGAAAAATCACCTCAAAAATATCCTTTCGGGGCACTTGGGATTCGAACTTACCGAAGGACAAAATACACTGGCCGAAGCATTGTCCGAAATGACGATGTCGACCGATAATCGGCAATTGATGCTTATTAAAGGTTATGCGGGAACGGGTAAAACTTCCGTCATTTCGGCTTTTGTCAGAATGTTAAACGATTTCAACATCCGTTCGATACTGATGGCGCCCACGGGCAGGGCGGCCAAAGTGTTGAGTGCATATTCCGGTGAACAAGCTTTTACCATCCACAAAAAAATCTACCGACAAAAATCTTTGAAGGACGGATTCGGTGCTTTCGATCTGAATTACAACGCATCTGTCAATACTTTTTTTATTGTTGACGAAGCATCCATGATTTCATGTTCCGGAATTGATCGGAATATGTTCGGAAGCGGTAATCTGTTGGATGATTTGTTGCGATTCGTATACAACGATCGAAATTGCAAATTGATATTGATGGGTGACACGGCCCAGTTACCTCCGGTGGGACAGGATCAAAGTCCCGCTTTGGAAAAATCCCGTTTGGAAGCATACGGATTAAGCGTTTCCGAATGTGAATTAACCGAAGTGGTAAGGCAGTCGCACGAATCGGGAATTTTGTACAACGCCACCAAAATACGTGATCAAATCATCAATCGACAACCGACGTTTCCCGCTTTTCATGCGCAACCGTCTGCCGATACGGAACGCATCTCCGGCGGCGATTTGATCGAAACGCTCTCGGATGCCTACGACAAATACGGAACGGAAGAAGTTGCGGTTATTTGTCGATCTAACAAACAAGCCAATCGATATAATGCGGGAATTCGCAACCGCATTCTTTATCGGGAAGAAGAATTAACACCGGGCGATTTTTTGATGGTGGTACGCAACAACTATTATTGGATTCGCGATTCGGAAAACATCAGTTTTGTCGCCAACGGCGATATCGTTCGAATACATCGCATTCTCAAGTATTTTGACCGTTACGGATTTCGTTTTGCCGAAGCGGAGCTTTCCATGCCCGATTACGGCGATTACGAATTTACGGCCGTCATCATGCTCGATGTATTACACAGCGACGTCGCTTCCGTTACCGAAGAACAAAACAAAAAACTGTATTATTCCGTTGCCGAGGATTACGCACATGTTACGCCCAAAAGTTTGCAATACAAAAAAATCAAGGAAGATCCTTTTTTCAATGCTTTGCAGGTAAAATTTGCATATGCCGTCACTTGTCATAAAGCGCAAGGCGGGCAATGGCGATGTGTTTTTCTCGATCAGGGACGTTCGCCGGACGAAGCCCCGGACACGGAATATCTGCGTTGGTTATACACGGCTGTAACCAGAGCAACGGAAAAGTTGTATTTTGTTAATTTTTCGGATAAATTTTTTGCGTAAAATTCGAATACGAATATCCCAATGTGTACCCGACATAAATATCACGCGCCGGAGGCGCAACTTACTTCAACCCGACGGCAACGCCTTGGGATAAAGTAAGGTCGAACTACATGGCACGGCGCACTGTAAGTGCAGCTTAAGTTGCCCGTTAACTGCGTCGACCTTCGGTTCGGGGCGCATGTTCACAATCCGACTTCGAACCCGAGGCGCTGTTTCGCTTGCCGTCGGGCTGAAGTAAATAGCCTCTTCGAGGCGTTATATAATCTTTGTCCGACTAAACTTGAATTATCCGGTAGGGGTATGCTGGTATATGCGCTTATCCGAATTTTATTCGATAACAAATCAAAATACCGAATGATTGGAATAAACCAACTGTTCGGTTTGTCAAATTAGGGTTATATGAATTTCCGTAAATCATTGCAAACTTAAACACCTACCGGGTTTTTGAAACCCGGTAGGTGCCATATTACAACATACCGCTTTTATTCAACCGTCAAAATATCGTAGATGGGAACGGAATCGATCTTCACACGGGCTTTTCCTTCGGTATATTCAAAATTGCAAACTTTTCCTTCGGGTTGAAGTTTGATCACGGAAGGCTTCTTGTCGCATCGAATCGTCACTTGAAGCGGCCCGACGGGATCAACGGTTTCGATAATTCCTGCCTCTCTGTGATTTCCGGACGTGTTAACCAAATGAACGGTCAATTTGTCGTTGAGTTCGCTTACGGAAACATCTGCGAAGGGAGAACCCGACACTTCAACCACCGGATTCGGGAAAAGAGTGCGAACAGTTTCGTTCAACATCTTCCGCAACGTTTCGTCGCCGGTTTTCGCATATTCCAACCCGATGGCCTTGGGAAAAAATGCAATTTGGCCCTTTCCGAGTTTTTCGATCGTCGGTACGGCCGTTTCTTTAACCGCGATACCCGTTGCATCGGCAAGAAGTTTCACGGACTCGCTTCCGATCACCAAAAGACTTCCGCCGTTTTTCAAGTATTCCGTCAAATCGAGACAAAATGTCGGCGAAAGATATTTCCATTCGGGAATAACAACGAGCGGAAACCGATTAATATCGCGTCCGAGCGTTTCTTCACCTACGATATCCACGCTGTTTTGCCCTTCCAAAAGACATTGAAGCACTCCGCGCAAACGACTGTTGCCTTCGTAGCGGTGAAAAAGTCCGGGACACTCCCGTTGATAAGCTTCTTGGGAAAATAAAAGCGCCACTTGAGGTATCTGCATCGAATGATGGCAATACGGTTGCCGCGCACGGGCAAATTCGGCAACTTGCGCCATCACATCCAATTCTTCCAAACGAACCGAACCGTCGCGATTTTGGGTAAAATATGCTTGAAAACCACCGCCGAGCGCCAATACGACTGCCGCTTCGCGTTTAAGTTGCACCGCTGTTTTTTGCGCACGCGGATCCATCGAGAAACTCCAAGCCATCAAATCCCAAGGAACTCCCTGCCGAACCAAATAACGTCCGGCATATCGCGCCGAATTGACACTGTTGTTTGCCGAATAATCGCCGGAAAGAAAATCGAACGCAACGGAAACCGGCTCGGGCATGTGATCGGTAAATGCCCAGTTGCTGCAAATTTGAAATTCGGGATATTCCGATCGCACCCCTGCAACATAATGCCGAAGATATTTGCGAAACGCTTCCCGATTAAACTGCATCCATTCAAACCAATACGAATCGTCGGATTTTTGCGGAACAGTGCTTATTCCCGTTGTTTCTTTAAAAAATCGCACGGCACGTTCGCCGTAATCCGGAACCGTTGCCCAGCATTCCCCGTCGACCCACACTCCGTCGACTCCGTACACACCGGCAAGTTCTTTCAATTGCGGAATCAACAACTTATCGACGTAAGGACCAAACACGGATGTTTTGTCCGGATTTGTTTTTCCGTCGGCATCTATCACTGCCCATTCCGGATGCAATTCGATTGCCCGCGTATCCCACACACCCGAATAATGCATATAAAGCGCAACATTTCGTTTTGCCGTTACATCACGCCACATTCTGAGCGGATCTCCCACGTATCCGGGAACTTGATTTCCGATTTTGGTCGGATAACTCGTATAACCGGCATGCCCTTTACAGTCGATTTGCAAATAATCGGGATGAACCATGTCGATGATTTTATTGATCATTTCCGGAGTGGTGTTTTTTCCCACTTCGGTACAATCGCTTCCCGCATGGAAATCGAAATGGATTCCCAAAAAACTTTCATCGCGTCGTAACCGCTCCGATTCTTTGACGGAACACGATACAACGATATACGACACCAGTAAAATTAACGATACGGCTTGTTTCATCTCTCAAAATTTTAATAGGTTACGAATTAATTAATTTACGTGATTTCCCAAAAGTACAAAAAAAACAAACCCGTCGGATTTTGAACATGATAAAGCATCCGAATTTCGACGACGACCGAATTTCTCCTAACTGAAAAAACCGATAAATAAGCGCACGTTCAAATATGCGATAACGGCCCCGATGGTCAATAAAACCGTTTTTAAAATGTTGCCGTTGGCGTATTTTCCCATCAATCGTTTGTCGGATGTCAAATATATTTGCGAAAAAACCGTAATCGGCAACTGAATGCTCAGCATCATTTGAGAATACACCAAACCGGTGAACGGATCACGAACAAACATGATGATGATTAATGCCAAAACAAGCGACAGCACAACACCCCATCGAGTATGTTTGTCTTTGATATCATAAGGCTCTCCGAATATTCCCGCAAAAATGGCGCCTCCGGCCATTCCCGAAGTCACGCTCGAAGATACTCCCGCAAAAAGCAAGGCAACGGCAAATACCATACCCGCCCCTTTCCCCAAAATGGGCGTTAACATTTCGCTTGCTTGTTGCAATTCGCTCACGGGAACGGAATTTGCGTAAAAGACGGATGCAGCCAACAATATCATTGCACTGTTGATGGCCCAGCCGACGCCCATGGAAAAAATAGTATCGAAGAATTCGTACCGAAGTTGTTTTTTGATTATTTTTTCGTTTTGCAGATTCCATTGTCGGCTTTGAATAATTTCCGAATGCAGAAAAAGGTTATGTGGCATCACCACGGCTCCGAGCACACTCATGACGATGATGATGGATCCGGGCGGTATCGAAGGCGTAACCCATGCTTTCAACGCCAAATTCCATTCAATGGGGGCCAATATCAGTTCGTAAAGAAACGAGAACCCGATAATGGAAACAAAACCGATAATCCATCGTTCTATCTTTCGGTACGAATTGGTAAAAACCATGATTGCGATGAGGACGGTAACGAGAATTGAACCGATTTTTATCGGGATACCGAACAGCATTTGCAATGCGATGGCGCCTCCCAAAATTTCGGCCAACGACGTTGCCACTGAAGCCGCCATGGCCGTGCCGAGGACACTGCGTCCCAACCAAACGGAAAACCGTTCGGTAACTGCTTCGGACAGGCACTTTCCGGTAACGATGCCGAGGTGAGCCACATTATGTTGCAAAATAATCAGCATTACCGTGGACAACGTAACGATCCACAACAGCGTATATCCGAATTCGCTTCCCGCAGCCAAATTGGAAGCCCAATTGCCGGGATCGATAAAACCAACGGTAACCAGCAATCCGGGACCGATGTATTTGAAAAAATCGAGCGAAGGATTATCTTTTCTTTTATCAAAAACGGCTTTTAGGTTTTTTATCGCCTTGATCGGGGTCATCTTTCGAATCATCGTTTTTGATAACAACAAACTCGGCCAACGTTTGTTGTTATCGCTTTTTCCGAATTCATCCCCGATACGACACGGATTTCATTTTTCAAAACGATTTGTCGAATATTCGCAAAATTTTAGTATATTGCCGTCTTTATGATCACTTTATAAATACACATATATGAAAAGAATATTTATTTCCGCCGCATTGTTTTTCTGCGTTTCGATCAGTTTCGCACAGATATCGAACGTGATTCGCATACCCGACATTCCGGGTTACAAAACATTGAAATGCGACTTTCACACTCATTCCGTATTTTCCGACGGACTCGTGTGGCCCACCGTACGCGTGGAAGAAGCTTACAACGAAGGATTGGACGCGATTGCGATTACCGAACATATCGAATACAGGCCGCACCATCATAACAAGGATATGCAAGGTGATCATAATCGTTCGTACGAATTGGCTTCGGAAAAAGCGAAAGAGTTAAATATTCTGGTGATCAAAGGATCCGAAATTACCCGCCGTATGCCTCCGGGACATTGGAACGCTCTTTTTCTGCAAGACTGTAATCTGTTGGATACGCCCGAATATAAAGATGCTTTTAAAGAAGCCGCCAAACAAAAAGCGTATACTTTTTGGAATCATCCGGGCTGGTATGCTCAAGCGTTTGAAGTAACCAAATGGTATAACGAACATACCGAACTCTACAATCAAGGATACATGTACGGCATTGAAGTAGGCAACGGATCGGAATATTATCCCGAGGCTTTTCAATGGGCGCTCGACAAAAACTTGACCATACTCGCCAATTCGGACATACACGGCCCGATAGGCTCATTTTACGATTTACCCAAAGGGGAACACCGCACGATGACACTTGTTTTTGCCAAAGAACGGAGTACGGAAGCAATACGTGATGCTTTGGAAAAAAGACGAACAATCGCTTGGATCGGAAATTCTCTTTTCGGACGTGAAGATTTGTTAAAAGAATTGTTTAAACAAGTGCTGCGCGTCGAAAACGTGGAAAGAAAAGGAAATCGGATACAATTCGTGCTGCGGAACGATTCCGATTTTACGCTGCACATTGTGAAAGGCAAACACGATACGAATTTGGAGTATTTTAAGGACATGGTGATCAGACCTCATGAAAGACGCGATTTCGGTATCACATTCCTGCAACCGACTTCCGCTAAAGTAAAAATGGATTTTATGGTGGAAAACTTTCGGGTAACTCCCGAAAAAGGACTGGATTATTCGGTCGAATTCGATGCGTTGAAATAACAACAATCCCCGTCGACTGAGCTTTCGACGGGGATTGATTGCATTCTTATGCACATATATACTCTTTTTCGAAGCCTTTGGCGGGTTATCGAAATAAGATCATTTTCTCAAATTTGCCAATTGCCTGCCGATGGCTTGAATCCGACTTTCGGCATCGGCTTGCTTTTTGCGTTCCGTTTCTACCACCTGTGCGGGAGCGCCTGCCACGAAACGTTCGTTGGAAAGTTTTTTTGTCACCGATGCCAGAAAACCTTCCTGATATTTCAGTTCGGCTTCCAACTTCTTGATTTCTTCTTCCGCATCGATTTTTCCGACCAACGGAACAAAATATTCGGCGGTACGCACCATAAACTGTACCGCGCCTTCGGGTTGCAAAGTAACCGTCGTGATTTCCGAAAGATTGCACAATCGGCTCAATAATTCGGGGTATGTTGTCGCGCCCATCGTCATCAACGGTAAAGATTCTTTGTTGGGAATATTCTTTTCCTGACGAATACTGCGTATGGCCACGATCGTTTCTTTTAATTGTTCGAAAGCGTCGATCAATTCCGGGTTCTGCTTTTCCGCTGCGGGCCATGCCGACACCATAATGCTTTCACCGTCTTTCCGATCCTTGATATGATGCCACAGTTCCTCGGTGATGAACGGCATGAACGGATGCAACAATTGCAATAATTTCTCGAAGAAATCGAGCGTCGATTGATACGTTTTCGCATCAATCGGTTGTTGATAATCGGGTTTGATCATTTCGAGATACCATGCCGAAAAATCGTCCCAAAAAAGCTTATAAACGGCCATCAAGGCTTCCGACAAACGATATTTGATCATTTGATCGTCAATATCGGCAACGGCGCGACTCAACAATGCATCAAACCATTCGACGGCTTGCGTCGAAGATTTCGGTTGCGCGATTTTTTCGTCAACCTGCCACCCTTTGACCAACCGGAACGCATTCCAAATCTTGTTGTTGAAATTGCGACCTTGTTCGCATAACTGTTCGTCAAACGGCAAATCGTTACCCGCCGGAGAGGTGAGCAACATACCGAGGCGAACGCCGTCGGCGCCGTAATGATCAATCAACACCAACGGATCGGGCGAATTACCGAGTTGTTTCGACATTTTGCGGCCCAATTTGTCGCGAACGATACCCGTAAGATATACCTTGCCGAAAGGTTTGTCGTTCATGTATTCGTATCCGGCGATGATCATACGCGCCACCCAAAAGAAAAGAATCTCGGGAGCGGTCACCAAATCGTTGGTGGGATAATAGTATTTGATATCGGGATTGTTCGGACGGTTGATACCGTCGAATACCGAAATCGGCCACAACCACGACGAAAACCAAGTATCCAAACAATCTTCGTCTTGGCGCAAATCCGACAAAGCGAGATCGGGATTTCCGGTTTTTTCGCGCGCCGCTTTCAAAGCCTCTTCTTCGTTCTCGGCCACCACGAAACCGCCTTGCGGCAAATACCATGCGGGAATACGGTGCCCCCACCACAATTGACGCGAAATACACCAATCCTTGATGTTTTCCATCCAATGGCGATACGTATTTTTGAATTTCGACGGATACAGCTCGATCACATCATCCATCACGGCACGAAGTGCCGGTTTCGAAAGTTCTTCCATGCTCACGAACCATTGCATCGACAGTTTCGGTTCGATGGGAATATCGGTACGTTCGGAAAAGCCGACTTTATTCACGTAATCTTCCGTTTTTTCGAGTAACCCGGCATTGCGCAAATCGATCTCGATTTGTTTCCGTACGTCAAATCGATCTTGACCGACGTACAGTTGCGCTTTCTCGTTCAACGTGCCGTCGTCATTGAAAATATCAATGGTTTCGAGATTGTATTTTTCGCCCAACACGTAATCGTTTACGTCGTGAGCAGGTGTAATTTTGAGCGCACCCGTACCGAATTCGATGTCCACGTATTCGTCGGGAATAACGGGAACAATTCGGTTGATAAGCGGAACGATTACGTGTCGCCCGCGCAAATGTGCATAACGCGGATCATCGGGATGAACACACACTGCCGTATCGCCCAAAATCGTTTCGGGACGAGTAGTGGCAATCACAACAAAAGCCCCCCGACCCTCTTCGGGGGTTAGGGGGCTGATGTAATATTTCAGATAATAAAGCTTGCTCTGAACTTCTTTGTAATTTACTTCTTCGTCGGACAAAGCCGTTTGCGCTTTCGGATCCCAATTAACCATCCGTACGCCGCGATATATTTTGCCTTTGTTGTAAAGATCGACAAATACTTTGAAAACGCTTTTCGACAAATTTTCGTCCATCGTGAAACACGTACGACTCCAATCGCAAGACGCACCGAGTTTTTTCAATTGTTCGAGAATGATACCTCCGTGCTTATGCGTCCATTCCCAAGCATGTTCGAGGAATTGTTCGCGCGTAAGATCGGTTTTATTGATTCCTTCGGAAGCCAACTTTGCCACCACTTTAGCCTCGGTAGCGATGGAAGCGTGATCGGTGCCCGGTACCCAACAAGCGTTCTTCCCGGCCATGCGGGCACGACGCACCAAAACATCCTGTATGGTATTGTTGAGCATGTGGCCCATATGCAACACTCCGGTGACGTTCGGAGGCGGAATCACGATAGTGTACGGCTCGCGCGCATCGGGTTTCGATTCGAACATTTTGTTTTGCATCCACCACGCGTACCATTTGTCCTCGGTGGCTTTGGGATCATACTTCGAAGGAAGCTCAAACATTTTTAATTAATGATTTATGATTTTCAATTGGGATGCAAAGATAAATTTTTTGTTTGAAAAGCGTCATACGAATGTCTTACGGGTTTTTTGCAAATATGTATCGCATCAATTACGAAAAATCGAAATAACCGTATAACTTTATCGCAAACATTATTCAAAGTACATCATTAATTCACAACTCTTTAAGAATATGAAAAAACAAATAAAAATTTATTCGGCGATTGTTTTTATGCTTCCGATCATGATTTTTTTGTTCGGATGTTCCGGTCAAACAAAAAAAGAGCTTCCCGAATCGTACGGAATTCCCGCCTACGAAAAAATAACCATCAAAACGGACGGATTGAAAATCGAATTGGCCGAACCGGTGATTGTCGATGTTGCGAAAAAACCGGAAGAGTGGGGATTTTTCCAATTCCCCGCATTGTACCGAAATTCGGACGGAGCAATTGTTGCTCGATGGAATATGGCCGAGGATGCGATACGCAGTTACGGAAAAGACGGTCATGCATACAAAATTTCGACGGACGAAGGCAAAACATGGCATGATTCGGATAATCCTTTATCGGTTCGGGACCCGGGTACTCTTCTTCCCAACGGCGACAGAATTTCCGTATATACTCCCCAAGCGCGGGTGGTGAAGGAAATATCGCTTCCCGCTCCCGTCGATTCCGCGGATGAATCGTACGGAAGAGTATTTATTTATTACCGATTGAACGAGCTTCCGGATTTTCTGCAAGGCGTATATCTGAACAGATTACCGAAAGGCGGCACCGAACAGCAAAGAGAACATGCCGTTATAAACGATGTTAATGCTGTTCGTTACTCCGAAACGGGAATGATCCCAATCGTTTGGTGGGGAGACATGCATGTTGCTCCCGATTCTTCCGTTATTACGGGAATTTATCCCGCCGCATACGAAAATAAAACACGCGGAAAAGTTGATCCTTCGGGAGTTTCGTTCTATCGGTCCACGGATAACGGACATACTTGGGATATTCTGGGGCACATTCCTTACACGCCCGATTTGAAAAAGGATTCCTGCGGCCTTAGACGTCTCGCACTGGGATTCACGGAACCCGCATTCGAAATTTTGCCCGACGGAACATTTCTTTGCGTTATGCGGACGGCGGACGGATACGATAACAGTCCGATGTATGCTACTTATTCCCGAGATATGGGCGTTTCGTGGTCTCATCCCGAGCCTTTTACTCTTTTCGGAGTTTTTCCGAGGCTGTTAAATTTGGAAAACGGAGTGGTTGCACTGACTTCCGGGAGACCGGGCGTACAATTACGATTTTTGACGGACGGCAAAAACGGACATTGGACAAAAGCATTGGAAATGTTGCCGTTTAACAATGAAACGACTTCTTGCGGTTACACGGGACTTTTGGCTCTCGGGGAAAATCGCTTTTTAATCATTTATTCCGACTTCTTGTATCAAACGAAAACGGGGGAATCGAGAAAAGCAATTAAAGTCAGAGAAGTTACCGTTACGCCCGAATAGAACGAACATTGCTTATATAAACGATAAAAAGCGCAACACGGATAACCGTTTGCGCTTTTTCATCTTAAAATCTATATCTGTAACTTAAGACCTTATAATCAATAAAATTTCGACCGCATATCTTTAATTTCGGCAGCTTTGCGAAGCGCTTGAACCGATTCCGATATGGAACGATTATCATATGTCGAAGCCAACCGTTCTTTGGCTTGTTCGAGAGCGCCTTCTTCGGGTTCAATGATTTGTTTGACGGTAATCAAGTACACGCCGTTGATTCCTTCAATCGGCTGCGAAATACCCCCTTCTTTTTCGGATGCCGCAGCAGCAATTAATTGCGGTTCCACTCCGGCATTCGGAACGGAAAATGCCGAAAATGCTATTCCGGATGCTGACTCGACAGGTAATTGCAGACTTACTGCCAAATCGGAAAATGATTGTGCCTTTTTTACGGCTTCCGAAAAGCTTGTCGCAATTTGTTCCGCTTTCTTTTCTTTGCGCACGGCAAGTTCTATCTCGCCCGATACTTGTTCAAACGGAGCAATGCCTTTTTTGCGCACGTTTTTCAAAACGGCTACCACGTATGCTTCTTCGAGCGTAAACACATCGGAAACTTCACTTTTTTTGGCGTTGTATGCCCATCTGACAATCTGCCGTCCCGACGATAGTCCGGGAATCATGCCGTCATTTTCGCCGATGTATGATGCAACGCGTTTGGTGATATTTTGCGTACCGGTTGACGCGTCAAATTGAGTTTCCGTACGGTTTTCGACGGCAAACTTGCTGGCTTGCGAATAAATGGTTTGTTCCGTTCTTGTACTCGGAATGATGTTATGTTGAAGCGTGGCAATTTGCACCTTCTTGTTTTCTTTTCCCCTTTCGGTTACTTGCACGACAAATATGCCTTGTTGACTTTCCATCTTGGATACTTCGCCTTTTTTCATGCCGAAAAGCGTTTCGGACATGGAACCGACCTGCATTTCCGCTTCCCGAATCCATCCGATGTCTCCTTTGGTGTCGGCAACACCCGGATCCGCCGAATATTTGGTTGCCAATGCGGAAAAATCGGCTCCTTTTTCAACGGCTGCTTTGATACTGTCGGCTAATGCAACCGCATTATTATAACCTTGTTGGGTTTGTTGCTTCGGCAAAAGAATAATTTGACGCACTTTAACCGAATCGGGACGGTTTTCGAATTTGATCGTTTTGACCAATTTCAATGCTTCGCCTTCTTGATAAGGTCCAACTACGGTGCCGACTTCCTCATCAAATAATTCCGCCGCTTGAACGGGAAGTTGATCGCGTGTCAAGAACCGACCGTCGAAAGGTACTTTGGAATTCATGTTGACAAATTGCGACGCATTTTCGGTCTGTGCGAATTCGGGTTTGATTTTTGCCATCCATTCATCGGCGGCAGTTCTGTCTTCCTGCGACGGAACAATGGGAAAAGCCACATATTCGATATCGCGTGACGTTTCCTGTTCCCATTGTTTTTTATTTTTTTCGTAATACTTTTTCAAATCGGCCGTTGTCACTTTCACGGCGCTGTCGGGAATCGTTGTGTATTGTTTTACCACGTAATCGAAATCGACTTTTTTGTTGATTTCCGTATTTTCGTTTTCACCCATAAAAACGGGAACATACATTCCTTTGGATACCAAGCCGCCGAACTTTTGAACGTAACGTTCTTCGAGTAAACTTTTTTCCAGCAAATTCCATTGTTGCGCATCGTTGGGATTGTTTCCCTTGTTTTTAAGGAAATTAATCAACAGGGAACGATCGAATTCTCCGGTTTGTTGATTGACAAAATATTGCCTGATGCGGGGATTGGGATTGGGACCTTGTATCATGTCGAACAATTCTTCGGGCGATACGGTCAATCCCGTTTGTTCGTATTCTTTTTTCATGATCTCTTCGCGGACCATCATTTCCCAAGCTTGTCCGCGGACCATATCCAACGTACGTTCGTCCAAACTGCTTTGGCCCGTGTTTTGTTTGTACATGTTGGTCAGTTCGGTGATTTTATTTTCATAATCCTGCCAAACAAGCGTTTTTCCGTTTATTTCGGCGATGTTGTAATTATTGCGATTGCTTTTGGGAACAAAATCACCAATGATAAATGCAAGCAACGCAATACCGATGACCACCGATACAATGATGCCGCCTTTTTTTCTAATGCTCTCTAATACTGCCATTTTATGGTTCTGTTTTTATGTCTGACTCGAAAAAAATGAAGGCACGAAGATATTAAAAAATAGGAATATAAATACAAAAACACGAAAAAATAGTCGACAACCGGCAATCCGTTACCAAATTATTTCACGGCTCTCAACATTTCCCGCTTTCCCGGAGGACCGGGCAATCGTTCCGTAACGAACCCGACACGTTGAAGCGTTCGACGAACTTCGCCTTTAGCGCAATAGGTGGTTAACAAGGCTTGCGAATTCATCGCGGCAAAAAGTTCGGCAAAAAGTTCGCGGCTCCACATCTCGGGTTGAACCGAAGGCGAGAAAGCATCAAAATACACAACGTCGAATTTACGGGTAAATGTTGCCCGCAACAAGTCGACATTGCGCTTATGCAATACAAAATTCGGCGAGATTTTCGTCGGTTGTTCCCATGGAATAAAATGCAGTTTTCGAAATAATTCGTCGTCCGACAATTCCCGAACAATTGATTCTTCCAAGGGATAAAGCTCGACGGATTCGTAATAAGTGGGACGTTGCATTCTTTCGGCTTCCCGTAACGTAAGATATGCATTTAATCCCGTACCGAATCCTATTTCCAACACGGAAACGGGATCGGCCTTTGATGCCGTATATCCCGCATCGATAAAAACCGTTTTCGATTCGCCCGCAGCGCCGAACGTTGACCCGTAATGTTCCCCGAAACGTTGGGAATAAACGGTTTTTGATCCGTCGTCGGTTGTTTTGACAAGCATAAGGATGTATTCACCGGCATTACGCGTGTTACGAATGCACGCAAACGAATCGCTTAATTTACGTAGGACAGTTTGACCATATTCGTTTGGCCCTTTTCTTCGAAAGGCGTGCTTCCGACATGTACCACCACATCTCCCTTTTTGATGTATCCGCGTTCTTTCAGATTTTGAATGGATTGATCAATGGCGTCGTCAATGCTGTCGGTTTCTTCGGAATGATATGCATGAGCGCCCCAAATAAGCGCCATCTTACGAACCAAGGCTTTGTTGCGGGTAAAAACAAAGGTTTCCGCTTGCGGACGATGGCTGGAGATACGCATGGCGGTGTATCCCGAAAAGGTAAATATTACGATGGCTTTAGCATTTGCTTGATCGGCCAAGCGGCATGCGTTCAAGCAAATGGAATCGGGTAAAAACGTTCGACTTCGAATATCGGGCAATGTTTCACGATTGTATTGAAACCCATGAGCTTCGGTCCAGTCGATAATCTGACGCATAGCCTTAACCGCTTCCACGGGATATCTTCCGTTGGCGGTTTCGGCGCTTAACATCACGGCATCGGCACCGTCAAGCACGGCATTGGCCACATCATTGGCTTCGGCTCGGGTGGGACGAAAATTGGTGATCATGCTTTCGAGCATCTGCGTGGCAATCACCACCGGCTTGGCTTGTACGATACATTTGCGGGCAATCTCCTTTTGTATCATCGGCACACGGTCAAACGGAACTTCAACACCCAAGTCGCCGCGAGCTACCATAATGCCGTTGGATGCGTCGATAATGGCATCTATGTTTTCCAAAGCTTCGGGTTTTTCGATTTTGGCAATGATACGGGCAAATTTCTTTTTCGACCGTAATAAGTCACGCAGCGGAATCAAATCATCAGCCGAACGAACAAACGACAATGCAATCCAATCAACGTTATAATCCAACGCAAAAGCGGCGTCAGCCAAGTCTTTCTCGGTAAGAGCGGGAAGCGATATCTTGGTGTCGGGCAAATTAATGCCTTTCCTTGAGGTCAACATGCCGCCGTAAATGACTTTTGCCGTCACCTTGTCTTTTTTGTTGGTCTTCAACACTTCCAATTTCAACTTTCCGTCGTCGAGCAGAATCATTTCTCCCGCTTTAACGTCCTTGGGAAATCCGTTGTAATTGACATACAGTTTCTTTTCCGTACCGAGACATTCGGTAGTTACCAAATCGACTGTTTGCCCATCTTGAAGCACAACGGCCGTATTTTCGATGTCGCCGATGCGGAGTTTAGGACCTTGCAAATCGGCCAAAATGGTAACATTGGTCCGCATTTCTTGATTTAATTCAATGATGTTTTGAATATTTTTCCCGTGATCGTCATGCGTTCCGTGCGAAAAATTCAAACGACATACATTGATTCCCGCCGCAAATAATTGGCGAAGCACATCCTTTGATGCCGATGCCGGCCCAATGGTGGCAATAACTTTTGTGTGACTCATGAAATATTATTTTTATTTAGGCCTCACCCCCGGCCCCCTCTCCCAAAGAAAGGGGAAGAGTGCTATCCGCCGACAGTGCAAATAATAATGTTCGCACGATCGATGAGTAGCACGTTATTCCCTCCCCAATTGGGGGAGGGCCGGGGAGGGGCTTCCAATTAATTTACATAAAAAAGCGTATTCGAGTGCCGTTTCGCGGTAACGTTCGAATCGTCCCGATGCCCCTCCGTGTCCTGCACCCATATTGGTATGCAACAATAAAAGGTTTCGGTCGGTTTTAAATTCACGTAATTTGGCAACCCATTTGGCCGGCTCCCAATATTGTACTTGCGAATCATGCAATCCGGTTGTCACCAACATGTTCGGATAGTCTTGCGCTTTTACGTTATCGTAAGGCGAATAAGACATCATGTATTGATAATACGGCTCCTCCTCGGGATTACCCCATTCCACATACTCGCCGGTGGTGAGCGGAACGGTTTTGTCGCTCATTGTGGTAATCACATCGACAAAAGGTACGGCTGCAATCACTCCTTTAAACAAATCGGGACGCATATTGATCACTGCACCCATCAATAATCCGCCGGCGCTTCCGCCCATGGCGAATAAATGTTCGGTATCTGTATATTTTTCGGAAACAAGATGCTCGGCACATGCAATAAAATCGGTAAACGTATTTCGCTTGTGCAATAACTTCCCGTCCTCGTACCACTGCCGTCCGAGATAACATCCGCCGCGAATGTGCGCAATGGCAAAGACGAATCCTCTGTCGAGAAGGCTGATTCGGGCGGAATTGAAATCGGGTTCCACATTGACGCCGTATGATCCGTATCCGTACAAAAGCAACGGTGTATGACCGGTTAAAGGAATATCTTTACGATAAACTAACGAAACAGGCACTCGTTTTCCGTCGGTTGTCGGAGCATACAAACGTTTGGCGACATACTCGTCGGGATTGTATCCTCCCACCACTTCCTGTTGTTTGAGTAAGGTTTTTTTATGCGTCCGCATATTGTAATCGTATGTCGAATTGGGCGTTGTGAGTGAACTGTACGAGAAACGCAACAAATCGGTATCGAACAACGGATTATAGGATATTCCTGCCGTATAGACCTCTTCGCCGAAATCGAGATAATGTTCGCCGTTTCCGAGCATCGATCTGATGCGTAAGTTCACCAATCCGTTTTTACGTTCGGCTACCACCATGAAATCATTGAACAGTTCGATCTCTTCCAACAGTACATCCGATCGATGCGGAATCACTTCTTTCCAGTTTTCTCTTGAAGGCGCGGACACCGATGTTTCCATTAATCGAAAATTTTCGGCCTTGTAATTGGTAACAACGTAAAATTTATCTCCGTAATGTGTTATTTGATATTCCAAATTATCCTCGCGAGGTTGCACTACACGAAATTTCCCGTCGGGATCATCCGCGTTCAGAAATCGATATTCGGTAGACGTGTTATTGTACACCAACAATATGATCATCTTATCTGATTTCGAACGGTACACCATCAAATCGTAGGCTTCGTCGGTTTCCTCGAAAAGAAGTTTATCCGGTTGATTGGAACCCGAACGGTGCACCATCAATTTATCCGACCGAAGCGTTTCCGTATCCTTCAAGCAATAAAACAGGGTTTTGTTGTCGTTTGCCCAAGCCATGTTACCGTCGGTATCGTCGATATGTACATTAAGATCTTTCCCGGTCCGTAAATCTTTGAACATAATCGTATACAAGCGACGACTGATCGTATCGACGGAGTATGCCAATGTTTCATTATTCGGGCTAACCTCGTAAGCGCCGACGTGAAAATAGTCATGTCCTTTCGCTGCTACGTTGCAATTCAGCATGATTTCTTCCGCAGCGTCCGGAGATCCTTTTTTACGACAATACAACGGGTATTCGCCGCCCTTTTCGTAACGAGTGTAATAATAATATCCATTTTTAAAATACGGAACCGATTGATCATCTTGCTTAATACGGGAAGTGATTTCGGTAAAAAGTTGTTCCCGCAAACCTTTCACATCGCTCATCATTGCATCGGTGTAAGCATTTTCAGCCTCCAAATACGCGATAACGTTCGGATTATCACGTTCCTTCAGCCAATAATAATTATCGACACGTTTGTGTCCCGCCGTTGTGAGCGTCACGGGAATTTTTTCGGCTACGGGAGATTTCATATCGATTTTTGATGAACTTGATTGACATCCGACCGGGACGATAACCGACAAAAAAGCAAGAATGTTAACGATCCTCACGGTAAAAATATTAAGGCGCAAATCTACGCATTTTCGAAATCAATTCGGTTAATAAATACGAAACGGGGCAATTAACCCCGTTTCTCGTATTTTTTCGGAATGTTCCGTTAACCTATTTTCTTGTCCCGTCATAAACAATCTCACCGGAAACAGGAGACTCAATTGTTCGACCACCAACCTGCATGGTTGCCGTTCCCGAATATGATCCGCTGAAATGAAAAGAATTTGGGGTAATTGTTCCGGAAGGAATTTCGTACTCAACGACATAAGTGTAATTTACTTCGTTTCCGCTCGTCGGATCGGTCATTTTTCCCGTAACCGGAATAAGATCACCATCTTTGTAGGGTGGTATAATCCCGAGATTTCCGTTATCATCCACGAAGGCTAATATATTATCATTTTCCCCTTCACTGAAATTAATTGCGGCTTCGCCGGTAATAAAATCAACTCTTTGTACAACTTTGGTGCGATTTTCGCTAAAGGGAACGGTTATCGGAGGATCAAAATCCGCAAAAACCATTTCTCCCGTAATGGTACAAGCATACGTGCCCTCATATTTCTCACGATAATCGGTTAAATCTTTATTATTGCAGGAATTCAATATAACCGAAACCGATATAAAAGTTAAAAGAAACAGAATTTGTTTTATTTTCATGTGCTATAAATTTTGATATTTATCATTAATGCTATTTTTGGTTCATATATGATGTCCTTATACAGAACACTATGTAATATATTTCCGAAACAAAATATTATTTTCTATTTCCTGCAATTTTTATGCCGACAAGTATTTTTAATAAAAATACGGAAACGAAATGTCTGACAAACAAAACACTGTCTCTGATATATGCTGTTTAAAAAGGTTTTCGATTTTCCCTTTGCAAAAAATCGCAAATCATCAATTTACGGGACTACTTGCTCAATTCCTCCAAAACCTTCTTGGCCGAGTTCACTATATCTTTGCTTGGTGCTGTCGGTATGGTGTTGTCGGCAAATTTGGCGACTTCCTCGTTTAACTTGGCTAACTTGGCCGGAGCATCGCCGTTGGAGGAAATCATGAATTTATTGTGTAAAATTCTGATTTTCTCGGCATCTTGAATGCCTTCCCGCAAACGCTCGAAACGTATGGAACTGCGCGGACCCGGATAAATGCTGTATGTATCGCCGCCGGGCCATGTGCGAAAACGCGAATCAATTTCGGGATTTTTCGTCCATGAATTATACGCCCAACGCAAAAAACCATCCAATCCGGCGCCGACGGCATGCCATGCCATGTACGTGGCATCGGCGGGTTCGGAAAAAGTAAACACATTGGGGAATTTATGCGCGCAGCAAACATAATACGTGCTGGTTAATCCGTTTTGTTTACGATATGCAAGATCAGCCGCGTCGAAAGCATCTTCGAATGCCACGCAAAGATCTTTCAGAAACGGATATTCTTTATAACTTTTGTGATTGTCGGCAAAAGCAATACCGAATTCGGGGGCAACTTTTTTCAACAAATCCAACATGGCTTTCATGTCCTTGGGCGAACGTTCGTCCATGGCAATATTGGTTATGTTCAACCAACCCTTTTCACCGAGATGTTTACGAAAATCTTTCAAGAAGGGACTCCATAATGCAACAAATTCCTTTGATCCGGGCTTGGGATTAACGTCAACGTATTTCGCGGAGACGGCATCGTAATAATGCAATTCGTTGTTCCACGGAATCATCGAATAACAGTTAATCGCCTTTTTTACGCCGAGTCGCATCATCAGTTCCACCCAACGGTCGAATATCGAATAATCGTACGTCCAGCTTCCGTCGGCTTGTTTTGTCCATGTAATCATGTCTTCGTACTGATCGTAACATTGATGATGCCACGGATCTTTGTTGATATTGGCGGTAATCACCTTTTGTCCGGCATCGGCCAACATTTTCATCGGAGCTACCAACAATGCCCAGTGATCTTCCGACCAAGGCTTAACATTGTTGACTCGCGCCACGGCCGAAGGATGTTGCCACATATCAAGATGAAATTGCCAATCTTTAGGTTCGGGAAGCGTTTGCGGTAATACTTCGATGTTGATATTCAATTGATGTTTCTTTTGATCTCGCGCATAGATATGCAACGTGCTGGTATAAACACCCGGTTTCGCATCGGCAGGTATATTGAACGTTAACCAAACGGGACGGGTTGTTTTGGCGTCGAGGTTGAAACAGCTCAACGAATCCAACATGTCGGCGGACAACGACGAAGGATAATCGTCGTTATTACGCTTGGGGCCGCACGGTTCCGGATCAAAAACATCGGTAAGAACGTACCGAACAAAACGAGCTTGAGCGATGGAAGCATCTAAAACCCCTTCCGACGAAGTAAATGGAGAAAATTCGCATTCTATTTGCTTGATATCTTTCGAAGACCATAAAACCGCTTGAGCGGAAATTCTCTCGCCTCGCCAAGCGCTGCCTTTCCACGAATCCGTTTTTTCAACAACGGGAACGGTCGATTTGGCATATCGTTGATCGATACTTCCGAAAGAAACATTTAAATTACCGGGAACTCGTTCCCATTCGGCTTTATCAACGGGAACGGGATCGGGAGCCTCAATAAATGTATCGCAATTTTTCACGGGACGTGATTCGGAACATGCAATCGGCAGCAATACGAACAATAAGGGAAAAAATCGTTTCATCTTTTGTGCGTTTTTAAAGAAATGTACCGTTTTTGAGTATTGATTACAAAATTATACAAATGTACGTATATAATTTCAAACCGATCGTATTAATTTTATCGGAAGTTATCGGTTTTTCTTTTCCGGCTGTGGATATAAAGCGTATTTTTGGTACCTTTGCGACCTTTACGAATTATGTTGTCCCGGCGGAAAGCATTATTCGATCATTCCGTCAAAAAATCAATCATCGATATGAAAAATTATTATCGCGTTGCGACATTTGTGATATTGCCGATAACGGCCGCCTTTTTCGGATTTTGCGCTTCTTCGTCGTCCGGAAAACAGGAAAATGCGCCAACCGTCGACGGATCTCTTCGCGTGACCATTTCCCCCGTTATTCCCGAAAAAGTCGATTTCGCGGGAGAATCAATGCCGCTTGATTATTTTGACGTGCGGGAAAGTCTCGAACGGGAATTGATCGTCAACATGAATTTTCACTCCAATACCCTGCAATACCTCAAGCGCATTACCCGATATTTTCCGGTGATTGAACCGATATTGGAGGCAAACGGCATTCCCAACGATTTCAAATATTTATCGTTAATCGAAAGCGATTTCATGAATAAAGTATCTCCGAAAGGAGCGACGGGTTTTTGGCAATTCATGAAGGGAGCGGCCATAGACTACGGATTGGAGGTAAACAGCGAAGTGGATGAGCGATACCACATCGAAAAATCGACCGTTGCCGCTTGCAAGTACCTGAAGGAAGCATACGGAATATTCGGTAATTGGACCATGGCCGCCGCTTCGTACAACATGGGAAAAGGAGGATTGAGCAAACAAGTAAAACGTCAACAATGCGATTATTATTACGATTTGTTGCTCAACGAAGAAACCATGCGTTACCTGTATCGCATTGCGGCCGTAAAATTGATTTTGAACAACCCCGAAAAATACGGTTTCGATGTCTCCGAAAACGAAAAATATCAAGTTATTCCGTACACGGAAGTCGAAATAAAAACAGCGGTAACGGATTGGACCGACTTTGCATTCAAACATCAAACCAACTACAAAATGCTGAAATATCTGAATCCGTGGTTACGCGACGTTAAACTTACCAATTCGGCGCGAAAAACGTATGCAATCAAGGTGCCGAATGAAGGATTCAGAGGCGATTCGATGCACAGAATTAACGAAAAAGAAGCCGAAAAGATTGAACAAGAAAGCGAAAAGAGCAAAAACGAAGAAATTCAACAGTAATCAACCGATTGCTTGTCGATAATCGACTTGTTCGTTTGAGTTTTCAACCGTTCAACCGACGGGAAAGATTCTTCTGTGACAATTTGTCACTCCGAATCGAATTTTTATCTCAAAATGTCATGCATATCCCCGCCGGCACGGGCTTTGTTTGTTTTTCGGGTAAAATCATGTTAAACCGGTAAATAATAAATATATGCAAAAAGGAACCATTGGTGTTACCACCGAAAATATCTTTCCGATCATTAAGAAATTCCTGTATTCCGATCATGAAATCTTTCTGAGAGAAATAATTTCCAATGCCATTGATGCCACGCAAAAACTCAAGACGTTGGCATCGAACGGCGAATTCAAAGGCGAATTGGGGAATTTGACCATTCACGTAGCCCTCGAAAAGGACAAATTGATCATCACCGACCGCGGTATCGGGATGACCGCCGAAGAAATGGATAAGTACCTTAACCAAATAGCGTTTTCGAGCGCCGACGAATTTATCAAGAAATACAAAGATCAAAACATTATCGGACATTTCGGACTGGGCTTCTATTCGGCATTCATGGTGTCGAAAAAAGTGGAAGTACGCACCAAATCATATCAAGAAGGTGCACAAGCCGTAAAATGGACTTGTGACGGCAGTCCCGAATATAAGATGGAAGATTGCGACAAGGCCGAACGCGGCACGGAAGTGATCTTGTACATTGATGATGAATCGAAGGAATTTCTCGAAGAGCCGCGCATCGAAGAATTATTGCGCAAATATTGTCGTTTTCTTCCCGTCGAAATCGCTTTCGGCAAGGAGAAGGAATGGAAAGACGGCAAACAGGT
>JAVBNP010000220.1:0-9938 GCA_031551455.1 Bacteroidales bacterium
GATATTCTTCGGGACCCGATTTCAGATCCGAAGCCATGATTCCATCCCATGTGACAAATTTTCCGGTGTAAGCCGATTCGCGCCCCATGATGGCCATAAGCGTTGAACGGACGTGTTGTTCCGCATCGTTGATCGGCTTTCCCGTGCGGATGGCGGTTACCAAACGAATGTGTTCCTGCACAAACGGATCAGGTACCGCCATGGATTGATCGGCATCTTCGGGTTTCGGAAAAGGATATTTCCAAGCAATCGTTCCGTCCAAATTGAAAATCGTGTCGAAACAATTCGTATAACCTTCCGTTCCGTACACCATAACGACATTGTGGTTATCGCACCCGTCTATTTGACGGGAAGTACAATGCGCCCGATGCCCGTTTTCGTAAACATATTCGACACTGAACAAGTCGTACATGTTACCGGTTACCCGACGTTGACGACCACCCGTCGCTTCCGCCCGTATCGGAGACCGATCGCCGGTAAACCACGACATCATGTCTATTTCGTGAATGAATTGTTCCACGATCATATCGCCCGATATTTCACGAAAATTTACCCAGTTGCGCAACATATATTCCATATCGGTCCATTCGGGACGACGTTGTACAAACCATAATGCACCTCCCATACGCGATACGTGGGTCGATACGATTTCTCCGATGGCGCCTCCGGCAACGCGTCGCCACGTTTCGAGACAATCCTTTTGCGATCGGCGAATTGTTCCGCTGATAACCGACAACCCTTGTTGCAATGCTTTTTTTCCCGACACCAATATTTGTTTGGCTCCCGCGGGATCGACGGCACAGGGTTTCTCGATGAAACAATGTTTCCCTTTCCCGACGGCATAATCGAAATGTATCGGACGAAACACGGGCGGCGTGCACAACAATACGACGTCTATTTCCGAATCAATTACTTTTTGATACGCATCGAATCCCGTAAAACAATTTTCGTCGGGAATTTCATGCCCTTTTTCTTTTAAAGCAGCCCGACAGGCATCCAACTTATCTTTAAAAACATCGCCCAATGCCTTTATTTGCAATCCGGTTCCGGCATTCAAAAAATTAAGCGCCGCACCGGTTCCGCGTCCGCCACATCCTACAAGTCCTGCCTTAAGCGACTTTCCGTCCGGCGCAGCTTTCAAAATTTCCGGTATCGGCACGTCTTTCAATTGACCTTTTTTTGATCCCTCGGAGCAACCGGTTAATAATGCGGGCATGGCCATCGCTCCCACCGCCCCTAATGCCGAATTCTTGAAAAAATCCCTTCGATCGTATCGGTAATGTTTATTCATCGTTTTGTATTGTTTTATTGTTAACCGTTTTTTGAGACAACGGCACACAACAAAAATAGTATTTTTTTCTTATTTCCCGCAGTGATAATTTTTACGATTCGGATCAAATTCACGAATTTACAAAATAAATACGGTGGAAAAAATTACCCGTATAGCCCACGTACAACGGAATCGATCAAAACAATCGGATACCGACGTGATTCAAAGCTGCAAGTGTTGATCTACAAATGATTTTATCTGTCCTATTTTCGCGGATTACAACATTTTCTTCGGTTTTCCAGCAATAAAATCCTTCAAGTAAAAAGGTTCAAAATAAGCAACGTCTTCAAAACGTTTTTCGTTGTATGCCGATAATGCCGGTTCAATCATGTAACGCGCCGAATGCATAAAATTATCGGGAAAGATCGCATTGTTGTGCGTAATAACGGAACAACACTTGGCCGCGCCGTTGCCGAAAAAATAAATATGATGTTCGTTGAGCAGTTTCGAAAAAGACTGATCCGTAATAATCTCTGCCGATATTTCTTCGATGATGTTTCCCCCTTTATCGTACAACGCCGTATATACTTCCATCCGGCGAGCATCGATCATCGGGCAAAGAAGATCGGATGCTGCGAGTTGATGCTGTTGCGAAAATCCCAAACTCATAGTTTGTAAGGTTGATACGGAAATCAACGGAATACCCGCTCCGTAACACAATCCTTTGGCGGTAGACAAACCGATACGTAACCCCGTGTAGGAACCCGGACCCGAACTTACCGAAATCGCATCGAGTTGGTTAATACGAATGTTTTGTTCGTTTAATAAATTTTCGATGAACGGAAGCAACATGGTTGCATGATTGCGACCCTCTGAATTTTCTTTAACGGCAAGGCATCGATTTTCGCAAGACAAAGCAACGGAACACAATTCCGTCGATGTTTCGATATGAAGTATAAGCGGATGCATGTATTAATTTATGTATCGCAAAGATACGACATATCGCATCGTAACATCCGCTTTTCGGATATATTTCCGAATATTATTTGGATGCCATCTCTTTCAGCATCTCGTTCAAATCTTTGGTCAACGAATCGATCTTTTCGTGAATCACCTTGGTTATTTCATATTTATTCGATTTGTTGCCCATGGTAATGTCTGCGGTGATGTTTGAGTCAATCGTATTTGTCGCGTCTTCTTCGAACCAATACGATACAGGTAATTTCAAAACATAAGATATACGTTCCAATACCTCTATTTTCATGGATTTATTTCTGATCATCTGATGCAGTCCTTGTTCGGTAACATCAATTTTATAGCACAAATCCCTTATAGAAATACTTTTACGTTCCAGTTCTGTTTTAATCCGATTATAGTCCATATTTTGTATAATATATTGGAAATATAATGTCTTAAATTTTTATTTCGTGTATAAACAAAGATTTTTAAAAATATTTAAAGTTATGTAATAATTTCGAAAAAAAACACATTTTTTGAAAAGTTTTTTCAAAAGGAAAAACAAAATGTTCATATTCCCTTTATGTTATCGGATAATGATAGATATTAAACAAATCGTCTTTCGATCGGTTTTTTAGCACTTATTTGTTGAAAAAAACAAGCACAACTCGAATATTAATTAAACTAAAATTTAGCCTTTGTTTACTTTTACGAAATATTGCGTGTATTGGTTATTTTATTTTTTCATTCATTTGATTTTTGAGATTTACAATACTACTTTTGCACTTTCTAAAAAAATAAACTTTGTGGTTTATGTCAAAAGTTATTAAGATCAGAAAAGGTCTGAACATTAAGCTGAAAGGCAAGGCCGAAAAAGTACTTGTCAAGGCAGAAATGTCTGATGTATACGCCGTGAAGCCGACCGATTTCCCCGGATTGATACCTAAAATGTTGGTAAAGGAAGGCGACGCGGTGAAAGCAGGCACGCCTTTGTTTATGGACAAAAACCGTCCCGAAGTGCTGTTTGCCTCGCCGGTGAGCGTAACCGTGCAAGCGGTGTTACGCGGCTAAAAACGACGAATTCTCGAAGTGACGTTAAAAAATGACGGAAAAGAAACGCCGGAAGACTTTTCGAAGATCAAACCGACCGTGCTTTCCAAAGAAGCGATTACCGAATATCTGCTCGCGGGCGGCGTTTGGCCGTTTATTCGTCAACGTCCGTATGCGATTATTGCCAACCCGCAAGATATGCCGAAATCGATTTTCGTATCGTGTTTCGATTCCGCGCCGCTCGGCCCCGACTACGATTACATTTTCCAAAATGTCGATCCCGATTTCCAAACGGGCATCGATACGTTGGCCAAGTTAACTTCGGGCAAGGTGCATCTTTGCGTGCAATCGGATTATCCGCCCGCGGCAACATTCAAGAAAGCAAAAAACGTAGAAATACACGAATTTTCGGGTCCGCATCCCGCCGGCAACGTGGGCGTGCAAATTCACCATATCGATCCCGTCAACAAAGGCGACGTGGTGTGGTACGTCAACCCACAGGACGTTGCGATTATCGGGCGACTGATGAGCAAAGCGGTGTACGATGCTTCGAAAACCATCGTATTGTGCGGATCGGAAATCAATGCACCGCGTTATTATAAGGTAACGGGCGGTTGCCGAATGACTGCATTCGCGGAAAATATCAAAGCGGGAAACATTCGCTACATCAGCGGTAACGTACTGACGGGCACGCGCGTGGAGACAGACGGATACCTCGGTTATTACGACAGCCAAGTAACGGTGATCCCCGAAGGCGATCATTACGAACTGTTGGGATGGGCCATGCCGGGTTTCAGCAAATACAGTGCGGGGCGTACGTTCTTCTCGTGGCTGACGCCGAACAAAGAATATGACTTGGACACCAACCTGAACGGCGGACATCGCGCATTGGTAATGACGGGACAGTACGAACGGGTATTCCCGATGGATATTTATCCCGAACATTTGGTGAAAGCGATTCTTGCGGGAGAAATCGAGAAAATGGAACAATTGGGCATTTACGAGGTTGCCGAAGAGGATTTCGCGTTGTGCGAGTTCGTGTGCACTTCAAAAACCGATGTGCAGTCCATCATTAGGGACGGCATCGATATGATGATTAAGGAAATGAGCTAAAAATAGTGACAAGTTACCGGTTACAAGTGACGGGTACATAAATTTAATGTAGCGTTGCTTATACTTGTAACTTGTAACTTGTTACTCGTCACTTGTAACTTATAATTCAATAACATAAAATGAATCCGTTAAGGAGATATTTAGACAAAATAAAACCGAATTTCGAGAAAGGCGGTAAGTTCGAAAAACTGCATTCGACTTTCGACGCGTTTTCGACGTTTTTGTTTGTGCCCAACACCGTCACGCGAAAAGGTACGCATATCCGCGACGCGTCGGATCTCAAGCGCACCATGAGCGTGGTGATCATCGCATTGGTGCCGACCGTGCTGTTCGGGATGTGGAACGCGGGTTATCAAAATGCCGAAGCGTTGAATATCACCCGCACATTGTGGGAAAACTTTTGGTTCGGCTTCTTGAAAGTGTTCCCGATCATCGTTGTGTCTTACGTGGTGGGGCTGAGCATCGAGTTCGGTGTGGCTCAGGCGCGCGGACACGAGGTAAACGAAGGCTTTCTGGTGTCGGGGATACTTATTCCGTTGGTGATGCCGGTGGGCATTCCGCTGTGGATGGTGGCTGTGGCTACGGCTTTCGCGGTGATATTCGCCAAAGAGATTTTTGGCGGCACGGGAATGAATATCTGGAATCCGGCGTTGATTACGCGGGCATTCCTGTTCTTTGCCTATCCTACCGAAATGTCGGGCGATAAAGTTTGGGTGTCGGGCATTCGCGAAGAAGGCGCAAAATTGGTCGACGGATTCAGCGGTGCAACACCGTTAGCCGAAGCCGCATCGGGTCATCCGGTCACGGCTTCGTTGTGCGATATGTTCCTCGGTATCATTCCCGGCTCGATCGGCGAAACGTCCACATTGGCCATCTTGATCGGCGCAGTGGTGTTGATTATCACGGGCGTGGCAAGTTTCCGTGTGATGTTCTCGGTATTTGCCGGCGGCGCAGTCATGGGCTTGTTATTCAACCTGTGGGGCGCCAATCCGTACATGGAAATGCCGTTCTACTATCATTTCGTGATGGGCGGTTTCGCATTCGGCGCGATTTTCATGGCTACCGACCCGGTATCGGGTTCGCACACGAACACGGGCAAATGGATTTACGGTTTCTTGATCGGATTCATCGCGGTATTGATTCGGGTACTCAACCCGAGCTATCCCGAAGGCATGATGCTCTCCATCCTGCTGATGAATACTTTCGCGCCGTTGATCGATTATTATGTGGTGAACGCCAACATTAAGAGAAGATTGAAACGGGTAACCGTCAAAGCATAATTCGGAACGTATATGAAAAATTTCAGTAATCTGTATATTTTCTGCTTCTCGTCGGCGCTGGTGCTGATTGTAGCGGCAGCATTGTCCTTCACCGCGTTGAAATTGAAACCGCAGCAGGACAAGAATATCGAAATCGAACGTCAACAAAATATATTGGCGGCATTGGGTGTGGAATCGACCACCGATGATGTTTTGACGAAGTATCCGCAATACATCAAGCAAAGCATTGTCATCAAAGCCGACGGGAGTAAGGTCGACGGCAAAACGGCCGAAGAAATCGACTTGAAAAAAGAAAACGCGAAACCCGAGGAAGAACGGCTGTTGCCGATGTATCTTGCCGAAAAGGACGGTAAGGCGTTTGTGGTGATTCCCGTAAGGGGAACCGGATTGTGGGGCCCGATTTGGGGCAACGTGGCCGTGGAAAGCGATATGAACACGGTATCCGGTACCACGTTTGATCACAAAGGCGAAACACCGGGTTTGGGCGCCGAAATCAATACCGACGCATTCGAGCATCAATTCAAAGACAAGAAATTGTTCGACGATTCGAATAAGTTCGTTTCGATAAAGGTCGAAAAAACGGGAACTTACACGCCCGACGGCCACACGGTGGACGCCATTTCGGGCGGAACCATCACGAGCAAAGGACTCGAAGCGATGTTGCAAAACAGCCTCGAACCGTATCAGACTTATTTTTCACAACATAAATCGAACCAATAATGAGCGTATTTTCGTCAAAAAACCTCAAACCGTTAATTGATCCCATACTGAAGGACAATCCGGTAACGGTGCAAGTGTTGGGTATTTGTTCGGCATTGGCCGTAACGGTCAAACTCGAACCCGCCATGGTGATGGCATTGTCGGTTACCGCGGTAACGGGTTTTTCGAACCTGATCATTGCGAGCATCCGCAATTTCATCCCCAACAGTATCCGCATCATCGTGCAATTGGTGGTGATTGCCGCATTGGTGATCATTGTCGATCAGATTTTGAAGGCGTACGCTTATGACGTGAGCAAGCAATTGTCGGTATTCGTGGGTTTGATCATCACCAACTGTATCATCATGGGACGTTTGGAGGCTTTCGCGATGGCCAACAAGCCGTGGCCCTCGTTCTTGGATGGTATCGGAAGCGGTGCCGGCTACGGATTTTTACTGATCATCGTGGCATTTGTCCGCGAATTGCTCGGTTCGGGAAGCCTGTTCGGACAAAAAATAATTCCTCAAGCGTTCTACGATTTCGGCTATCACAATAACAACTTGGTCATTCTCCCGCCGATGGCATTGATTATTGTGGGCGTGATCATTTGGATACAAAAAGCGAATACGAAAGAAGTAAAAAAGTAGTTATACGGTTGTTATACAATAGTTATACTTTGGTTATACGGTTGTGATTTCCGACCGATTAAAAATTAAAAGTCAAAAATGGAAAATATAGTCAGCATTTTTATCAAGTCGATTTTCATCGATAACATGATATTTGCGTACTTCCTCGGTATGTGTTCGTATCTGGCGGTATCCAAAACGGTGAAAACGTCGATGGGATTGGGGATAGCGGTAACTTTCGTGTTGCTGATCACCGTTCCCGTTAACTATCTGTTGGAGAACTACGTATTGAAAGCCGGCGCACTGGCTTGGTTAGGCCCCTCGTTTGCCGGTGTAGACCTCAGCTTTCTGAGTTTCATATTGTTCATAGCGGTGATTGCGGCCATCGTTCAATTGGTGGAAATGGTCGTCGAGAAATTCGCTCCCGCACTGTATTCGTCGTTGGGTATTTTCCTCCCGTTGATTGCAGTGAACTGTGCCATCATGGGCGCTTCGCTTTTCATGCAGGAACGCGAATTCAACAATATCGGCGAAGCCACTTCTTACGCGCTCGGATCGGGCATCGGCTGGTGGTTGGCGATTATCGGATTGGCTGCCATCCGCGAAAAGATGAGTTATTCGCAAATTCCCGTTCCTTTGAGGGGATTGGGTATTACGTTCATCACCACGGGTTTAATGGCGATTGCGTTTATGAGTTTTATGGGAATAAAATTATAATGCAAGATTCAAAATTCCTGATTCAAGATTTAAGAAACAATAATTCAAAAGATTATAAATAATGATTTTGTTAGAAGCTTCGCAATTGACCACCATTCTTACAAGCATGGTCGTATTTTTGGTAGCCATATTGTTTTTGGTCGTATTGTTGCTCTATGCCAAAAAGAAACTCGTACCACAGGGAAACGTATCCATCGACATTAACGATGGTGAGGAAAAGCTCGATGCGGCGCCGGGATCGTCGGTGTTGGCAACCCTGTCGGCGCAAAAAGTATTCCTGCCCTCGGCATGCGGCGGAGGCGGCACTTGCGGGATGTGCAAATGTCAAGTGATTGAAGGCGGCGGAACGATTCTGCCGACCGAAGTCGGATTTTTCACCCGCAAACAGGTGCAACAGGATTGGCGTTTGGGCTGCCAAGTGAAGGTACGCAACGACATGAAGATCCATGTGCCCGAAGAAGTGCTGGGTATCAAGAAATGGGAATGCGAAGTGGTGTCGAACCGCAACGTGGCTTCGTTTATCAAGGAGTTTGTGGTGAAACTGCCTGAAGGCGAAAAACTGAATTTCAAGTCGGGCGGATACATCCAGATCGACGTTCCGAAATACAGCATGAGTTTCAAGGATATTGAGATAGAAGACCGTTTCCGCGCCGAATGGGACAAATTCAAGATGTGGGATTTGAAGATCGACAACACGGAGGAGACATATCGCGCGTATTCGATGGCCAACCACCCGGCCGAAGGCAACATCGTGATGCTGAACATCCGTATTGCCACGCCGCCATGGGATAAAGCCAAATGCACCTGGAGCGACATCCCTCCGGGAGTTTGTTCTTCGTACATTTTCTCGCGCAAACCGGGCGATAAAGTAACGGTTTCGGGGCCTTACGGCGAATTTTTCATCAAGGATACCAAACGCGAGATGTTGTACATCGGCGGAGGCGCGGGTATGGCGCCATTGCGTTCGCATCTGTTCCACTTGTTCCACACGCTGAAAACGACCGACCGCAAGGTTTCGTATTGGTACGGTGCGCGTTCGAAAAACGAGATTTTCTACGAAGAGGATTTCCGCGCCATCGAAAAGGAGTTTCCGAATTTTACATTCAATATCGCATTGAGCGAACCGCGCCCCGAAGACAATTGGACGGGATACGTAGGATTCATTCATCAAGTGATTTACGATCATTACCTGAGCACGCACGAGGCGCCCGAGGATATCGAATACTACATGTGTGGTCCGGGCCCGATGGCTGCCGCCGTCATCAAAATGCTCGACAATCTCGGCGTCCCGAAGGAAATGTTGGCATTCGACGATTTCGGTTAATTAGAATTTATTTTCGATTTTTGATTTTCGATTGACAATTTTATTCAATCAAAAATCATCAATCAAAAATCAAAAATGTCATGCGTCCTTTAATCATTGCCGTCGACGGCTTTTCTTCGTGCGGTAAAAGCACTTTTGCCAAGGCTATCGCCCAACGGTTGGGTTATGCTTATATCGATACGGGTGCGATGTACCGCGCCGTTACGTTGTTTGCCTTGCAAAACGGGATGATACAAAATAAGGAAGTCGATATTCCCGCATTGATCGGCCGTTTGGACGATATTCGGATTACTTTCCGACGCAACCCCGAGACGGGACAAAACGAAACTTTCCTGAATGACCGATGCGTGGAACGCGAAATACGGGGAATCGAAGTTTCGGATGCGGTAAGCGAAGTGAGCGCCATCAAAGAGGTTCGCCAAAAATTAGTATCGTTGCAACAAGCGATGGGCAAAGACAAAGCGGTGGTAATGGACGGCCGCGACATCGGCACGAATGTTTTTCCCGATGCCGACATCAAGATTTTCATGACCGCCGATCCCGAAGTGCGCGTACAACGCCGCTACGACGAATTGATTCAAAAAGGAATGCCCGCTTCACGCGAGGAAATCCGCCAAAACATTGCCAAGCGCGACCACATAGACCAAACACGCGAGGAAAGTCCGCTCAAACAGGCCGAAGATGCGATTGTTTTGGATAACAGCAATATGACCCCGGAGGAGCAGATGGTGTGGTTTGAGAAGATATCAGCCCCCTCCCCGACCCTCCCCCCAACCGAGTGAGGGAGGCGCGACAAGCACAGGTGATAAAAAACGTCACCCCGTTTTCTGATTACCGGAAAACGGGGTGACGTTTTTTTTACGCACATTTTTCCGCTGCCATCATGGCGCATAAAGCGTGAG
>JAVBNP010000227.1:0-6543 GCA_031551455.1 Bacteroidales bacterium
ATTATATTGTTTAGTTTTGCTATATTTGCATCAGGAAAATCAAGGAATTTAGTTTTTATCTTTCGACCTATGGATACAGAAAAAGAAAGCGAAAAAGCAAAAAGGGTTAGGCGTACTAAGATAGCCCTTGAAAAAGACATCATGGACGCAGCCAAGGAAGTGATAGAAGAATTTGGCTTTGAAAACACTACCGTTTCTGCTATTGTGCAGAAAGCGGGAATTGAGCCGAATGTATTCTACAAACGTTTTGAAAATCTGGGTAGCCTATTTGAGCAGTTTACACAACGGTATGACTACTGGATTAGTGATGTAATGGATATTAACTCGGAACATGACGATTACGAGAAATTCTATCATGAAATAATGGTAGAACTGGCAAAATCCTTATACCGCAACAAGAGTATGCAAAAACTACTTGTTTGGGAAATCTCATCTAACAATCCGATTACCCGCAGGGCGGCAGGATTAAGGGAAAGCTATTCGAGAAAATTGCTCGATAGGCTTGAGACGATTTTCAAGGGTTCAGATATTGACATAGATGTTTTTACGGCATTGATAGTCGGTGGAATATATTATGTCATACTGCACAGAAATGTTTCTACATTTTGTAGCGTCGACTTTTCTTCGAAGGCTGGAAAAGAGCGGTTGTTAAATACGATAGAAAAAGCGACTATCAAGATTTTTGAAAATAGACAACCAAGCCCCAGTGTTTTGGAGATTGCCAAGAGGATGAAAAGTAATGGTATTGACGAGCAAACTATCTCGGCTTGTACGGATTTGTCCTTAGAATGTATTAGCACTTTATAAATATACCAAAATGAGAGTAGCAATAGCCCAAATTGAGGCAATAAACGGAAACATTGAGAAAAATTTAAAAAATCATTTAAAGTGGATAAAACAAGCAATTCAGAATAATGCGGATATGATTGTTTTTCCTGAGTTGTCATTAACCGGTTACGAGCCAAGTTTAGCAGAGAGTCTTGCAACCAATCAAAATGATACAAGATTAAATGAGATACAGGGTTTAAGTGATAGAAATGGAATCACGATTGGAGTTGGATTGCCAACAAAAGACGAGAGTGATACATTTGTAAGTATGATTATTTTTCAACCTCATAAGGAGCGAATAACCTATTCAAAACAGTATTTATATCCACCGGAAGAACCAATTTTTAAAGTTGGCAAAAATCCACTTGTTTTAAAATTTGAAACAGAAGTTGTATCTCCTGCAATTTGCTATGAAACGACTAATAAAGCACATTGCGAGTTCGCAAAACGAAATAATGCAACAATTTATATAGCAAGTGTACTAAGTTCTATTAACGGAATTGATACTGAACTAAAAATACTGTCTGATATAGCTAAAAATAATAAATTGATAACATTTATGGCAAATTATGTCGGAAAATCAGGGGGATATGAATGCGCAGGGAAATCATCGGTTTGGGATGAGAAGGGAAAATTAATCGGGCAACTCGGAGATAAGGAAGAAGGCCTAATTTTATTCGATACAAAAACCAAAGAAATAATAACTGCCCAATAGGCCACAAAAAACAAAAAAAACAATGAATACAAATAGCGAATTTGGCATGCAAAATAAGAAAGTGTTAGTGTTTCTGGCAAAGGCATTTGAAACTATGGAATTTGGTGTTTTTATAGATGTTCTTGGTTGGGCAAGAGTTGATTATGGACATAATATATTCGTTGATACTTGTGGTTTTACCGAAAAAGTTATAAGCACTTTTAATGTGACTGTAATAGTAGATAAAACCATTGGAGAAATAAACGTTGACGAATATGACGCCTTAGCAATACCCGGTGGATTTGGGGAATTTGGTTTTTATGAAGAAGCATATGACGAAAGATTCTTAAAACTGGTTAGGGAATTCGATGCGAAAGGTAAAATTATTGCAACAATTTGTTCCGGGTCATTCCCTGTGGCAAAAAGTGGAGTTCTTAAGAATCGGAAAGCAACTACTTACCACTTAAAAAACGGCTATTATCAAAACAAACTGAAAGAATTTGAAGTGAATGTTGTGAACGAACCAATAGTAATTGATGGTAATATTATTACGTCTTATTGTCCAGAGACAGCTCCAAATATCGCATTTGAATTATTAAAAATGCTGACCTCGGAAGAAGAAATGGAAGTAATAAAAAAAGCTATGGGATTTTAAGAAGAACACTAATACAATTATTGGAAAATGCCGCACGCCCAACTGCCAGTTTGGCTTTAGGACGGTTGAAGCCATAGCTTGTAGCTTTTACACACCACGCGGACTTTAGTGTCAAGGGATACTTTTCTGTACCCACCCCCGCTCCTAAAAATAACCAGCGATACAGTTACTATAATAATTACCAATAAAAGCCTGTTTAAAACCCGGTAGATTCTGTTGTGTAAAATTTACCGGGAAAGATATACTGCGTGTATGTTACCGCAAGCACCGAATGCTATTTGGTCAGTATTTTGTCGATTCTGTTCAGCACTTCATTTTTTCCGAGCATATGGGCAATTACCTGCAAATCGGGACCATAGGTTCCGCCCACCAAAGCAATCCGCAACGGAATCATAATTTGTCCGAGGCCGAGACCTTTCTCTTCCGAATAAGCATGTAACGCATCATGAATGTTTTGTTCCGAAAAATCGGTCAATCCGTTCAGAATGCTTTTCACATCACGCATAATATCGGGTGTGTTTTCCTTCCAACGTTTCTTCATCACTTCTTCGTCGTAACTTTGGGGAGCAACAAAGAAAAATGAAGCTTGGCCCCACATTTCGGATACGAAATTAACGCGATCTTTTACCAAGCCGCAAACTTCGATAATATATCCGAAATCGGCCGACAGACCTTTTTCCTGCAATATTTCGGCAAATAATTTTGCCAATTCTTCATCGGATTTGGCAATAAGATATTCGTGGTTGAACCAATGCGCTTTTTTGAGGTCGAATTTGGCGCCCGACTTGCTGATGCGATCCAACGAAAATAATTCGACAAGTTCGTCGATATTGAAAAGCTCTTGATCAATTCCCGGATTCCAACCCAACAATGCTAACATGTTAACCACCGCTTCGGGAAAATAACCGCTTTCGCGGTATCCGGACGATACTTCTTTCGTTGCGGGATCGGCCCATTGCAACGGAAAAACGGGAAATCCGAGCCGATCGCCGTCACGTTTGCTGAGTTTACCGTTACCATCGGGTTTGAGCAACAAGGGCAGATGGGCAAATTGCGGCATGGTACTCTCCCACCCGAAAGCTTTATAAAGCATCACATGCAACGGTGCGGACGGCAACCATTCTTCGCCGCGGATCACATGCGAAATCTCCATCGTGTGATCGTCGACGATATTAGCCAAATGATATGTGGGCATACCGTCGGATTTGAACAACACTTTATCGTCCAACAAATCGGAATTAACCGTCACTTCACCGCGAATCAAATCGTCGACCCGAATTTCGGTATTTGCCGGGAATTTGAACCGTATCACGTAAGGCGTTCCGCCGTTCAGTCGTTGTTGCACTTCCATATCGGGCAATGTCAGCGAATTGCACATCATGCCGCGCGTGGAGGCATCGTATTGAAATGTTTTCTTTTCCGCTTCGTATTCTTTACGCTTGGCATCCAAATCCTCGGGCGTATCGAAAGCATAATATGCCCAACCGTCGGCAATCAACCGATCGGCATATTCGCGATACATCGGTTTACGATCCGATTGTCGGTAAGGAGCGCACGGCCCACCGATATGTACGCCTTCGTCAAATTTAATTCCCAGCCATGCAAACGCCTCGATAATGTATGCTTCCGCTCCGGGGACGAAACGTGTTTGGTCGGTATCCTCGATGCGAAGAATCATATCACCGCCGTGTTTGCGGGCAAACAGATAATTGTACAATGCCGTACGTACTCCGCCGATATGCAGCGGACCGGTAGGACTGGGCGCAAAACGAACGCGAACTTTATTCATTTTTAATTTTCGATTTTTGATGGATGATAAAACGCGGATGTGATAAATATTCGCAGATTTTTTACTTCGCGATTCCGATCTTCGATGAACATTTAATTACCCGCAATTTTGAATCCGGAATTTTAAACATTCGCCACCCGTATGATGTCGGAGAATACTCCGGCAGCAGTTACATCGGCGCCGGCGCCGGCGCCCTTGATAACCATGGGTTGTTCGAAATAACGGGCCGTGGTCAACATGATGATGTTGTTACTGCCTTCCAATTCGTATGCCGGGTGCTTGTGATCAATGCTTTGCAATCCGATGGTCGGTTTACCGTTATCGAGCGACGCAATAAATCGCCATCTTCTGTTTTGGGCAGCCAATTCCTTGCGACGCATTTCGAAATCGGCATCCAAGGCTTTGACTTTTTCCCAAAAATCGTCAAGCGAACCTTCAAAGCAGTTGTCGGGTAAGAATGTTTGTATTGTCACATCTCCTTTTTCGATCGGATATCCCGACTCGCGCGCCAAAATAGTCAGTTTACGCACCACATCGGTTCCGCTGAGATCGAGACGGGGATCGGGTTCCGAAAAACCTTTTTCTTTGGCCAAGCGAATGGCTTTGCTCATGGGAATGTCTTCGCTCAATATGTTAAAAATAAAGTTGAGCGTTCCCGATAATACGGCTTCTATTTTCAAAATCTTGTCGCCGCTGCGTATCAGATCGTTAATGGTATTGATTACCGGCAAACCCGCTCCCGCGTTTGTTTCGAACATGAAGCGAACTCCGTGTTCCTTGGCATTTTCTTTCAGCGATTTATACAAGCTGTATTCGGAAGAACATGCAATTTTGTTGGCGGTTACCACCGAGACATAATGTTCGAACAAAATCCCGTAAACCGAAGCTACCGTGTCGCTTCCCGTACAATCGATAAATACGCTGTTGCGCAAGTTTAGATCGAATATTTTTCCGGTGAATCGTCGGATATCGTACGTTTCTCCTTTCTTTTCCAATGTCTCGGCATAAGTTCCGGGGTCGATACCGTCGGACGAAATGTACATTTTTCGGGAGTTGCTTACTCCCATTAAATTAATCTTCACCTTAAGTTCGTTCATCAACACTTCGCGCTGGCTTTGTATCTGCTGCAACAAACTTCGTCCCACATTGCCCACGCCGACCAAAAAGAGGTGCAATTCCTTGTAATTCGACAGAAAAAAACCTTCGTGTATGGAATTAAGCGCTTTCCTCAGATCGTTATGTCGGATCACCAAAGAGATGTTCAACTCCGACGAGCCTTGTGCCGTGGCAATGACACTGATACCGTTACGCGCCAACGAACGGAACAGGGTTGCGGATATTCCGGGAGTGTTGTGCATGCGTTCGCCCACAATGGCGATGATGGAAACATCGGTTGCGACCAATAGTTTGATCTCGCCGGTGGTGGCGTCGATTTTCGGATAAAATTCTTTATTCAAAGCATCCACGGCCGTTTCGGCTTCTTCGGGGCGTATGGCTACGGTGAGCGAATATTCCGACGAAGCTTGCGTTACCATGATGACGTTAACCTTCCGATCGGACAATACTTTAAAGAATCGTGCCGAAACATTGGTAATACCGATCAATCCCGTACCCTGCAAGGTAAGCAACGATATTTTCTCGATGGACGAAACGCCTTTTATAAACGAAGTTTCACCTTCACGCGGAGGAACACTGCATATTAAGGTTCCTTTTGCTTGCGGATTGTACGTATTTTTAATGGTTATGGGAATGTTCTTCTCGGATACCGGACGAATGGTGGGCGAAAAGATAACCGATGCGCCGAAGTGGGATAATTCGATGGCCTCGGAATAGGTTAACACCTCAATGGGTTGTGCTTTCGGAATAATTTCGGGATCGGCCGTCATGAAACCGTCCACATTCATCCAAAGTTCCAATCCGGATGCATCTAAAGCTGCGGCAATAACGGATGCGACATAATCGGCGCCGCGTTGTCCCAAATTGGTGATGGTTCCGTTTTTATTACCCGCCATGTAGCCCGGCAAAACGGCAACGTGATCGAGGCGTGAAAGACGATCAACGATCAAACGGTTACTTTCTCCGAAATCGATTTTGGCATCGAGATATCCCGAACCGGTGCGAATCAACTCGGATGTGTCGTAATATTTCGCATTGGCAATAATTTGACTCAATACGGAGGCCGACAACCGAACACCCATACTGAGTATTCGGGCACGCGTTTTCGGCGTGAGGTCCCGCAAAAGAAACAAACCGTACAGAATGTCCTCATATTCGCTCAGCAGTCGTTGTACTTCGGCAAGAGCCGATGATCGACGATCGGCGGGAACCAATGCGTTTACCACGTCGAAATGCAACTCGGCAATCGTTTGAACATCGCTTTTGTACCGATCGTCATGTGAAACGGCTTGTTCGGCCAATACCAACAATTGGTGTGTCACGCCTTCAAACGCCGAAAGAACCACGACACAAGGTTCTTTTCGCGATTCGACGATTTGTTGCACCAGACCAACCGAACGGGCATCGCACATCGACGACCCGCCGAACTTGAGAACTTTCATAACTAAATTGATTTGGGAG
>JAVBNP010000017.1:0-11844 GCA_031551455.1 Bacteroidales bacterium
ATCGGTTGCGTCAGTCGCGGAGAGACGCCGCACTTTACGTATATTTGTCAAGGTGTTACGGCAGGATTGACACAGGTATCCATAGACTTTGAAATTCCGGTCATATTCGGCGTTCTGACAACCGACAATTTTGAACAAGCACTTGATCGCGCCGGCGGAAAACACGGAAATAAAGGTGTGGAAGCTGCGGTTACGGCCATCAAAATGGTGGCGCTCAAACGCGATTTTCAACAAAACGGATAAATTTCGAAGCTCGGTGATTTGCTCGACGAAGCAACACCGCTCCGACTTCAAACGGGATTTTGCCCGCATATATCGGCATTTACTTTTTGTATCCGTAAAATAAACAAAATCGGAGATTTTTCATTCGATATGCGGTATTTTTGTATCTTTGTAATGTCTGTCATGATCAAAATACGATATCGAATAACGTTCCGGGATATGTTCTTACCGAAATAATCCCGTCGAAAATACGTTCGATAAATTTGTTTTACGCAAGGACAAGAACGGTACCTTCACCGAATCATGTCCGTCAAAACGATCGGAATATGAAAATCAAACGAACATGTAAGTCATTTATTTCGGGATTTGTTGTTTTATTTTGTTCCCTGCCGATCCTTGCCGATTCCGGAAATACCGGTTCCGGACCGACAAAGGTTCGCAAAGTGAAGGATGTTATTATTTATGAAGATACACTGTTTTATTCGGCTTTCCCTTCCGTGGTTAAACGGCCGAACGGAGAGTTGTTGACGGCTTTTCGGCGTGCGCCGAATCGGAGAGCGTTGGGCGAAAACAGGGTTACGCATTCCGATCCGAACAGTTATTTGGTCATGGTTCGTTCGACCGATGGAGAAAAATGGACCAAAGAGCCGGATTTTATTTTTGCACATCCGTTCGGCGGTTCGCAAGATCCGTGCTTGTTGCAATTGCGCGACGGAACATTGTTGTGCACCTCGTACGGATGGTCGTTTATACAACCGGCCGGAGTAGAAAAGCTTAAAAAGCCCGTATTTGTGGTATCCGGAGCCGCTTTTTTGGGCGGGTACGTGTTACGTTCGACCGATGGCGGAAAAACATGGCAAGGTCCGTTTCTGCCGCCGCACGTGAGCGCTGAGGTAAATCTTACTCCGTTCGGAACTCCGATTCCCGCATATAACAGAGGTGCTTTGTATGAAGGAAAAAGCGGCCGTATTTATTGGACGGTAGCGGCGTCCGATTCCGAATCGTCGCGAAAAACATCCGTATATTTGCTGACTTCCGATGACAAAGGATTGACTTGGAATTATTCGAGCCAAGTGGCAGCGGACGAAAAAGCATCGTTCAACGAAACGTCGGTATATGAAACGCCGAAAGGAGACATTGTCGCTTTTCTTCGGACAGCCGAAATGGACGATTTGGCTTGCATCTCCCGTTCTTCGGACGGCGGAAAAACGTTTACGTGGAAATCGATGGGTTTTCAAGGACATCCGTTGAATGCGTTGCGATTGCCGGATAATCGGGTATTGTTGACATACGGATATCGCCACGTGCCGTTCGGTATCAGAGCGCGCATATTGAATGCCGAATGCACCGATTTCGAAACATCGGAGGAATTTATTTTACGCGATGACGGCGGCACCGGAGATATCGGGTACACATGGCCCGTTTTGTTGGATAAAAACAGAGTGTTGGTTGTTTATTATTTTAACAAAAACAACGGAATAAGGCATATTGCGGGCACCATCATCGAAATTAAGTAATATAAAAGCCGTTTTTCCGTTCAAAAAGTTATGTAACGTTAATTCTCAATAAATCGATATCAAACAATAAAAATCATTCGATATGAAAAATTATGCCATTTGTCTGTTTCTTTTGTGTTTTGCGATAAAAATAACGGCCCAGGATTTTAAATGGAAATCCGAATATACCGAAAGTTGGAACAATGAACCGGTCGCAGTTGTTCCGGGTGAGGGAACCAAACCGCCTTCGGATGCATTAATCCTGTTTGACGGTAAGAATTTTTCCGAATGGGTAGGCAAGGACGGAGCAGAACCGAAATGGAAATTGGAAAATAACGCCATGACGGTTGTGGGTGGTACCGGACCGATTCAAACCAAACGGGCTTTCGGAAGTTGTCAATTGCATATCGAATGGCGTTCTCCCGCCGAAGTCGATCCGAAAAAAACGGGACAAAGCCGCGGAAACAGCGGTATTTTTCTGCAGAACTATTACGAAATTCAAGTGCTCGACAGTTATCAAAATAAAACCTATACCAACGGTCAAGCGGGAAGTATCTACAAACAATCGATTCCGTTGGTAAACGTATGTCGTAAACCCGGCGAATGGCAAATGTTCGATATTATTTACACCGCACCCGAATTCGACGGGAAAGGCGAAGTCGTATCGCCCGCCCGCATTACGATTTTGCAAAACGGAGTATTGATTCAGAACAATTACGTGCTGAAAGGAAAAACGGAAAATGTCGGATTACCTTCATACAGCACTCCGCATGCGAAATTGCCGATCATGTTGCAGGATCACGGCGATGCGGTAAGTTTCCGGAATATTTGGATCAGAGATTTGTAAGAACATAAAGTAAAATAAACGATAAAGAAAATCGGTGAAAGGTTGCGAGTTATCGGAACTTTCCGACTCGCAATCAGTAACCCGTAACCGTTGATGTATGGCAAAAATATTGGTTATCGACGATGAGCGCAGCATTCGAAACACGTTGAAGGAAGTATTGGAATACGAGAATCACGAGATAGATACGGCCCCGGATGGTCCCGAAGGCCTCGAAATGTTCGGAAAGGGAAAATACGAATTAGTGTTGTGCGACATTAAAATGCCGAACATGGACGGTATAGAGGTGCTCGAGAAGTTACTCGAGCTGCCCGGTGACGCCCCCGTCGTGATGATTTCGGGACACGGAAACATCGATACGGCCGTGGAAGCCATCAAAAAAGGTGCGTTCGATTTTATTGAAAAACCGTTGGACCTCAATCGATTGTTGATTACCATTCGGAATGCGCTCGAACGTAAGGATTTGGTTACGGAAACCAAGGTACTCAAACGTCGCGTTAATAAAACGTACGAAATCGTAGGGCAATCGCCGGCCATTCGGAACGTCATTGAGATGATCGAACGAGTTGCCCCGACGGATGCTCGTGTGTTGATCACCGGAAGTAACGGAACGGGGAAAGAATTGGTTGCCCGCTGGTTGCACGAAAAAAGTTCGCGAGCCGGCGGTCCTTTCGTGGAAGTCAATTGCGCGGCAATTCCTTCGGAGTTGATCGAAAGCGAACTTTTCGGACACGAAAAAGGTTCGTTTACTTCGGCATATAAAGATCGGAAAGGAAAATTCGAGGCGGCCAACAAAGGAACCATTTTCCTCGATGAAATCGGCGATATGAGTTTATCGGCTCAAGCCAAGGTATTGAGAGCATTGCAAGAAAATAAAATTTCGCGTGTCGGCAGCGACAAGGAAATCAAAGTGGATGTACGTATCGTGGCGGCAACCAATAAAGATCTCAAAGAAGCCATTGCCAAAAATCTTTTTCGCGAAGACTTGTATCACCGGTTGAGCGTCATTCTCGTTCGTGTACCGACGCTCAACGAACGATTGGAAGATATCCCGCTGTTGGCTGAGCATTTCATCAAGCAAATTTGTACCGAATACGGGATGCCGCTTAAAGAAATTACCCAAGAAGCGATTGCCGAATTGCAAAAAATTAATTGGACGGGTAATATTCGGGAATTCCGCAATGTCGTGGAACGGCTTATCATCTTATGCGATAAAACGATAACGGATGCGGATGTAATTACGTTTGCGCAACCCATTTCCAAGGACTGATTTTCGCAAACGAAGAATTACGGTTCAACCGGTCAATTCGTGTCTACTTCTCCGATCAGCGAACATTTCATGTGTTCCTTCACTTGGCCGATGCTTAAGTCATGTCCCAACAAGAACATCAGTTTGGTAACGGCCGCTTCGGTGGTGCTGTTGTAGCCGCTGATGACGCCTGCATCAAGTAGTCTTTTTCCTGCCGGGTAACGTTCCGGATCCACGCTTCCCGATGAGCACTGAGTAACGTTTACCATGATGATTCCGCGATCGACGGCATTTTTCACCGCTTGAAGAAACCAATTGAGGTTCGGTGCATTTCCCGTTCCGTACGTTTCCAACACAACGCCTTTCAAATTCGGAATGTCCAAAATAGCCTTAACCATATCGGGCGAAATATTCGGGAAAAGTTTCAGAATAACCACATTGGGTTCGAGCAGGTAATGAAAACGCGGCATTCGCCGAAGACGCGGTCGAATGATGAGATGATGTTCGTATTTGATATGTACGCCCGCTTTAGCCAATATCGGATAATTAAAGGACTTGAATGCATTGAAGTTTTCCGCATTGACCTTGGTGGTGCGATTACCTCTCATCAAATCGTTTTGGAAAAAGACACATACTTCCGGAACAAACGGGAGGCCGTTAATATCCTTATCCACCGCTATCTCCAGTGCGGTAATCAAGTTTTCTTTTCCGTCGGTGCGCACCTTTCCGATGGGTAGCTGCGATCCCGTAAGAATCACGGGCTTATCCATGTTTTCCAACATAAAACTCAATGCCGAAGCGGTATAAGCCATTGTATCGGTGCCGTGTAACACCACAAATCCATCGTATCGATCATAATTGTCTTGGATGATCCGCACGATTTTTCTCCATCCTTCCAAGTCCATATCGGACGAGTCGATGGGCGGATCGAATCCGATACTGTCGATATTGAATTTCAATTTAGTAAACTCGGGTATGTGGCTTTTCAGATGCTCGAAATCAAAAGCCTCCAAGAGACCGGTTTCTTCATTTTCCGTCATTCCGATGGTACCGCCCGTATATATCAGAAGTACGGAAGCATTATTATCGATCATACATTCGGGGATGTTTTGGGATAAACGTCAAATATATTAAATCGGGCAACATAAAAAACAAAATTCTGTTATATTTGTGGAAAATCCGATTATCATGTCATTTAAAGTATCATTGTTACGCCACGTACCGAACGGCATTACGTGTTTGAATTTATTTTGCGGTTGCTTATCCATCGTCGCTTCCTTCAACGGATTATTGACTTGGGCGGCTTATTTCATTTTTGCCGCGGCCATTTTCGATTTCTTTGATGGGTTTACCGCTCGTTGGCTTAAAGCATATTCGAGTATCGGCAAAGAATTGGATTCGTTGGCCGATATGGTCAGTTTCGGATTCGCTCCGGCAACCATTATGTACATTCTGTTGCTGCACGCAACAGCCGGACGGGGATTGCCCGTTGAGATGTTTACGTCCGGTTGGTTCATTTCGCTTGCGGCATTTTTGATTGCCGTTTTTTCGGCGCTTCGGTTGGCAAAATTTAACGTCGATACGCGACAAACCGATTCGTTTATCGGATTGCCTACCCCGGCAAACACATTGTTTATTTGCGCTCTGATTTTTATCTCGCAGGGCGGCGGCAAATTAGCCTCGTTAGTCGACAACATATACTTTTTGTTGGCCGTTACGATTGTATTTTCCTGTTTATTGGTTGCCGAACTGCCGTTGTTTTCGCTTAAATTTAAATCGTTCGATTGGAAAAAAAATAAAATTCGATACATTTTTATTGCGTTATCGGCATTGATATTGCTTATGTTCCGGTGGGCGGGATTAGCTGCGATTATTCCGATTTATGTTCTTTTATCGATTTTTACGCGAATATTATGTAACCGAAATCCCGTTTCAACGTAATCAATCATATACGAAGTTTGCAGTATGTAAATGAATTATCTGGCACATACATATTTGTCCGGAGATAATGATGACATCAAAATCGGGAATTTCCTCGGAGATTGGGTAAAAGGCAGCGATTACTTAAAATACTCCGACGATATCCGGACGGGAATTATGTTGCACAGAAATATCGATTCATTTACCGACAATCACCCCCTCGTGAAACACGGCGCGAGTCGCTTCGTCTCGCGTTATTCCAAATATTCGGGCGTAATCATCGATATTCTGTACGACCATTTTTTGGCCTGCAATTGGAGCGATTTCAGCGATGTGTCGTTGCATGATTACGTCAACCGAATGCACAACGTGATGTTGAACAGTTTCGAAATTCTGCCCGAACGTCTGCAAAATACGCTGCCGGGATTCATGAATGAGCGTTGGATTGAGCGTTATGCTACCATTGACGGTATTCGCGATGTACTCGATGCCATGTCCAAAAGGACATCTTTGCCGCCCGAAACGGAATTTGCCATCAGCGTGATGGAGGCTTTTTACAATGATTTTCGTTACGAGTTTTACGATTTTTTCGGACAAATTATCGAATTTGTCGAATCGAAATTTATGATTTCCATACGACGACCGGGCAGATAAAATAGCGTATAAAATTTTTGACCATGAAGGGAATGAACGATATCATGCATCAACTGGAGAGGCTTCGCAATCCCGCCAACGTGGAAGGCATGAAACGATTCGGTGTTATTCCCGCCAACGGAAAAGCGTTTGGGTTATCGACGCCCGAGTTGAGAAATATTGCCAAATCGTACAAAAAGGATACAGATCTTGCCTTGAATTTGTGGGCCGAAGGTTATCACGAAACCTTGTTGTTGGCAACGCTTATTGCCGATCCGAAACAATTTGCCTCGGACCGGGCGGATGCGTGGACGCACGATTTCGGCTCGTGGGACATTTGCGATGCGGCATGTTTTAATTTGTTCCGTTATCTCCCGTTTGCTGATGACAAAGTTTTTTTGTACGCGCCTTCGGAAAAAGAATATGTGCGGCGCACGGCATTTTCGTTGATCGCGGGCATGTGCTTCAGCGCCAAAAAGGCTCCCGACAATCAATTTCTTGCTTATTTGCCGTTGGTGGAGCAATATGCCGATGATGATCGCAATTTTGTGAAAAAATCGGTCAATTGGGCTTTGCGGCAAATCGGGAAAAAGAATAAAAATTTATACGAACCCGCATTATTGCTTGCGCGAAAACTTGCCGCAGCGAACAACAAAACGGTACGTTGGATCGGAAAAGATGCCGTTCGCGAATTGGAAAATCCGAAAATCATTGCGCGAATAAAACGTTGATTCGCAAATGTATCAAATGGGATTATCCGTAATGCCCGAATGATTTTGCCGTTTTGATGTAATAATAAATGTATAAATCGATCAAAAAATAGAGTCGGGTATGGCTTGTAAAAATAAATATCATATCTTTGCACCCGCAAACGGGGGTATAGCTCAGTTGGCTAGAGCGTTTGACTGGCAGTCAAAAGGTCAGGGGTTCGATTCCCCTTATCTCCACTTGAAAATCAAAGCCTTACAAGGAAAATTGTAAGGCTTTTCTATTTTGTTTGCACACAAAAATTAATTGTTTATTCCGGGTAAAACCATATTTTCCTTTGTCCAAATTTTCATTTAATTTAACTTGTTCCGTATTTTCTGGCTGCTTCGAACATATAAACCACATTTTGCGGCGGCACGTCTTCTTGAATATTGTGGGCTGCAGCAAAAATATAACCTCCGTTACTATTCATTATTTGAATCGTATCTTTCACTACTTTCTCCACACTTTCTTTTGTGCCGAAGGGAAGTATCTCCTGAGTGTCTATCCCTCCGTGGAATACAATTCTGTCGCCATATGTGCTTTTAAGATGGGCAGGATTCATCAAGGCCGCATTGGGTTGAATGGGATTAAGAATATCGACCCCGGCATCTATCAATGAAGGAATCAGGTTAAAGACACTGCCGCATGAATGGTGAAGAAATGGAGCATCAGTAAACGTTTTTGTGTATGCGATGCGCTTTTTAAGGTATGGTTGGATATACTCATCAAACATCTCCACTGACATGAACAGACTTTGCTGCGTAGCAAAATCATCCCCACTGGTAGTGTAATGAATATATTTACCCAGAGTTCCGTAATAAATCTCAATCACACGTTTCTGGTATTCCCATATTTTATCGAAAAACTTGAATACAAAATCAGGATCCATGGCAGTACGAAGCAGAAAATCATCGAACCCGCACATCCAACATCCGAGTTCAAATACTCCATATACGGGATGTTCGGCACATACTATATAGTCTGTATTCTCCATGAGATATTTTGCACGCGCTGCATCTTCTTCTACCAGCTTGAGGTCGATGGATTCGGGATTAGGCCAGCGAAAATGATCGAGATCATCGATCGTGCTGCCCTTCAAGGGCCACGATGCCTGTTCCCAATACATATCGTTGCTGAATTTCCAACGAATACCCCATTCGTCTGTATATTCATCTTCGGAAATGATGTGATATTGAGAGTCTTTTGGCATATAGATCTCTCCGACAGAACGAGTATCTATGTCGAAATATTCCTGGAGACGTTCGTCTATGCGACGCGTTTTTCCGAAACGCAACCGTTCGATCTTGTCCGGAATGTCATAACCAAGGTGTTCAAGTAACATATACATACTTTTGCCGTCCATATTGGATTGCGGGCAACCTCCCAGATCAAGGATTAGTTTTTCCGGTTGTTCGTGGCGGAGGATTTTTTGAAAATCTGATCGTCTGCTCATTGTTGTTATGTATTTGATTTTGAGTTATTTAAATCGATATTTTTCACATGTCAAAACGGTGGCTATTTCACTCCCCCAACTTTTATTTGGACGGTCGGCCATCATCGGTTTGAGCGTTCCGCCATTGACCGGATCATCATGGGTAAACCATGCCCGGTTCAGCGGCTTTCCGTTCAATGTGGCCGGCTGTATATACTTATTGCTCCATGAGGCATTCTTGGCGATGCCGGTAAAAGTCCTGCCATTATCCGGCCGCCCGGTTAATTTTGTAAAGATAGAAATAAATAAATATTCCGGGTGATACCAGATAAAAATCCAATTGAGAAAAAACAACGAAAGCCGTTATATCTTCTCCGTCTTCATCTCCGGGAATACTCGTCAAATCATTGTGAAAACGGCTTTCGAGAAGCATGCGGATGCATTTCTGTGTTTTCCATGGTTGACCGGCATAATTGCATAAATAGGGAATATGAAAGCTCAGTTCGTTTCCAACCACAAGCTGTCCCGATATTGCCTGTGGCGTTTGATTGTATCCCGTAATACAGGTGTTTGTGTTTTATATGCCCGCAATTTACCCATAAAAAGCATTACCTTAAAAATACCTTTGAATTCAATTGTGTTAATATGATTGACGATTCAAATCGTTAGGCTTTGAAAGATAAAACGTTACAAATACAATTGTGAAACTTTTTATTTTATGTGCATATATTGCAGCATAATTTTATAATACTTCAGACATTGGTTACATAAACAAACGGTGATATATTGCTTATTTTAAGCAATATATAATACTGAATCTCTATCAAAATGGATACCTAACAGGTTTCAAAAACCTGTTAGGTATCCATTTTCACGATCCATTTTACTCAAATTTGATAGCGGGTTAGTATAAAAATTATATTTTATTAATGCCCGGCTTTAGCGTTATCTCTTTATTGTCATAACGATACTTTCCCGTCAGACCTGCGGGAAGCACCACCTCACCGGATAATTTTTTACCTTTTGCTTTCATTTCAATTTCGATATCGCCCGCGGGATGAGGTACAACGCCTTTGATGTATTTAAGATCCCCCAAGCGAGGTTCTATAAGAACCGTTTTGAACCCCGGCGAATCGGGTTTTACCCCGCAAACCGCGGACAGCAAATAATAATTGGGACTTGCGCTCCATGCGTGACAATCCGAACGTGCGGGCTCCGGTTCCTCGGCAAATGTCGTAAGACCGTTTGCGATCATCTCTTTCCAAGTACCCAGACTTGATGTATAACGATCGGCCAATCCCGATTTAATCATGGCTTTTACCAAGTAAAACTCATAATATACCGTCGCCGGAGTTAATGTCCGATCGGATACCAAAGCATTAAATACGGTTTGCCGCTTGGGTTCTTCCACCGCTCCCGAGAGGATACCCATGATGGAAGCATGTTGGCTGTAACTTGTATGCACTATATCATCGGCAAAAAGATTGCGGTTGTTGTCAAAACATTTTTCCGTCGTTGACTTGCATAAAGTGTTTTTGATGCGGCCGTACTTCTCGGCAAGAGACTTTTCTCCGAAATAATCGAGCAATTCGACAGCATCACCCATGGTGTATGCCAGCTGCAAAGTCATGATGGACGATCCTCCCGAACGCCCTCCCGGAGGAACGCCTCCCATCGGCGGTTCAAATGTAGTCCAAGGCCATGCTTTGGGCCAGTCGGTGAAATTCCAATAAGGCATGGCGCCCAACATGCCGGTAGTCGGGTCTATTTTTCGCTCATACCAATTAAGAACACTTTTGACAACGGGTAAATAAGAACGTACAAAATCCTCGTCGGCTCTGTGCATCCAATAGTCATGCAGCATATTGATCCAATACAATGAAAATGCGGGAATGATCTGGTCTACTTTGGTCGGACAGCGACTGCGCAAAATACCTTCGGAAGTAACGGAACAGGCAAAATCATTGATCGCCCTCCGCATCAAACGATCGTCTCCGCTGACATACAACGATATCAAGCATTGTATTCGGGTATCGCCGGCATATTGCATCTGCTCGTAATAAGGGCAGTCGTAATAAGTTTCACCCGCGCAAAGACGGGCGGTACGCCAACCGACATTCCAGATATTGTGCAGCGAAGGATCATCACAGGCAAATGATCCGTTTTCTTTGAACGGATAACCCGTAAATCGGGCATTTAACGAATTAATCGTCACCGGATCCGATCCCGTTTCCACGTCTATTTGTATATATCTGAAGCATCGGAACCATAAGGGCGAATAATTTTTCGATGCGCCGCCGTCGGGGTAAAACGTATCCACATATCCTCGAATGTACTTACCTTCTATGTCGTTTCGGTTCCCTTTCTCCCGGTCGTTGATGAACATCGCTTCGGAGTATGTAAGCGAAATCTTTGATGCCGCGCCTCCGCTGACATTTAATGCTACGTAAGCATTGGTAAGATATTCCTGATCAAGAAGAATGCTTGCTTTGGTATTTGCCGGTATTTTTACGGGCGTTCCTTGTCTGAAATTGTTGTTTGTTGCAATGCCTTCGCTGCGCCTGATGACGGGCGCCGATTCGGGCCTGTCTTCCTGCAAAGGGATCGTACGGGGGACAAGAGCTCGAAACGGACGGGAGGTACTCAATGCCGACTCTCCTCTCCTATTTAGCGTAACTCCGGCCCAACGGGAATCGTCAAACCCGATACTCTCCCATCCCCACGGGTAGAGATCCCCTTGTATGATCACTCCCGGACCGACATCTTGCAAATATACGGTGGAAGGAGACAACGAGGCGTCGTTCATCGATTTCCAAGACGAGTCGGTATTGACCACCGATTCAACCGGTCCTTCTCCTTGAATGATTAATCCCGTATTGAACGATACTTGCGCGCCTCCGGACCAACGTCCGTAGTTCCAAACCGAAACAGCCATTATGTTTTCGCCTTTAACCAAAAAATCGGCAATGTCGATTGTTTCGTAATACCATTCTATAAGCGATCCTCTTGCCGGGCCTCGGCTTACGCGTGTTCCGTTAACAAACAATTCGTAACGCGGATCGGCCGAAATGTTGATGACAAAAGATTCCGGGGCCTTATCGAGCGTAAATGTCTTACGAAAGCGATACACTTCGTATTCGGTAGGTGAAGGTTCCCCGGAGCTTATCCAATAGGCATCCCAAACCGTTTTACTCCATTTTTCGGATGCATCAACCGAATTTACGGTTTGGGAACTTACCGTTACGGTAAAGCAAACCAAGAACAAACACGTCAGCTTATTTATCTTCATAATAATATT
>JAVBNP010000075.1:0-30106 GCA_031551455.1 Bacteroidales bacterium
AAAAAGGTGACTCACAATAGATGGGTTAAATCCATGAAACATAGGGTAGCGGATTTCGAGAAGTGGGCAAGCGAAGTCTCGGCGGAGCAAATCAAAAACATTTGCAATATTAATGAAAATATTTATTAGACTTTATATAAATCCGATCATACACTACCATTTCTACAAAACCGTCACTGAAAACAGGGCTTTGGGTTTATTTCATAGTCCAAGTCATTTTATATTCAAGGTTTAAGATTCAAAGTTCAAGATTATTCACGTCATTTTTATTCCCGCTTCCCGCAACGTTTTACCGGCGAAATACACTATTCCCAAAAACACCATCACTGCGCCTGTTCCAATAAAAATATAGTTGATGTTGACGATGTCGGCCAGCGGACCGAAAAACAACATTCCAAACGGCATGGCAAGGCTTCCGAGCATTGTATAAACGGATAAAACCCGTCCCAAATAATCGGGCACAACCCGTTCCTGTATCAAAGTTACGCCCGGTGTAGAAAAATAAGGCCAACTTATTCCGAAAATCACCATACACACAAGGTATGGCGTAAAGTTTGTCCAAAAGCCGAACGAAATGGTTGTTATTCCTATAACAACGGAAGACGCTCCGATGGCATATATTTTATTCCGAAAACACCATACTCCGATAAGCAATCCGCCCGCAATCATTCCTGCTGCCTGACCGATTTCTACTGCCGACAACCGCCATAAATCGGCTCCAAAATTGCGCGTTACCTGCAAGGGTAACAGAACGAGTGGCGACGTGAAAATTGTAAAAAGCCCCGAAAATACAACAAGCAGAAGCAGATATTTTTGGCATTTCAGATATTTTAAACCGTCCATTAAATCCGTGAAATGCGATGTTTTTTCCTTATTTTCCGTTTTGCGCCCCGTAACCGGAACTTTCACAAGAAAATAAAGAATACAGATTGCCATTGCGGCAGTTACAACATCAATCAAAAACAGAGTTTGCAAAGGTGCGAGCGACATCAACGAGGCGCTAACAAGGGGCGAAAGAAGATAAATGCCCGATTGCAAACTGCTGTTTAGCCCATTTATCTTCAGTAATTTATCTTCGGGAACAATGAACGGTATCAGCGACGTGACCGCCGGTTGCTGAACACCTTGTCCCAATGCCCGCGCACAGGCGGCAATCATCAACAAAGCGATACTATCCATTCCTGCCGAAAGGCTTCCGGCAATTGCCAGACTAATGAGTGCAATTGAGCCGTCGGCAAGGTTTATCAAGTGTTTTTTGTTGTATCTGTCCGCCCAAACACCGCCTAAAAGCGAAGTGAAAAAAGTAGGCAAAACAGCTACGAGAATGTAAATTGTCATCATTGCGCCCGATTGCGTTTCGAGTACAATGTGCCACATAATGGCGTATTGCACAAGCATTGTCCCGAACAGCGACAAGGTCTGACTTGTTAAAAATAACGCGAGATTTTTCTTCCAATGGGTTTTCACTTTCTATTCTAATTAACGCATTTTTTACTTGTTTTCTTTCAATACCCACTGCGCTGTCGTCTGCATGTGAGTAGAGACGGGGCGCGCCCCGGCTCTACATTACGTCATCCAAGCTTTTTGTGCTTGAAAAAGGGTTAATACTCGCAATGACGGAGCATGATTACATTTCCGACAAAAGCCTTGCGCGTTTCCAATTTCGCGTCCAATGCTCGTCGGTTTTTACGTGTCCCTTACGCACATATTTGAATACGTTATGTGCAAAGTCGGCAACCGGATATTCGCCGATGTTGCGGGTTACGACGCCTTCGCGCGAACAAGCGGTTTGCGTTTGCGTGTCGTACGAATCGAAAACGCTCGGTTCTTGCGCCAAACGAACCACTTCGTCGCGTAAATCGTCGCCCGCATCATCGGTTGCTTTGCGTATCGCCAATTCGGGCGCCGCGGAAAAGTCGAAAGCTGCCGCGTAAAACTTCACTTCGTCCCACGACAGCCACATATCCAAGCAGCGCACAGCAAACACGAAATAATGCGTTTCGAGTCGTCGATATTCAATGGAATGCACGGCATACAAGTTTTCGCCGAACAATTCGAGATCACCCAAATCGTTTTTTATCAGTTGCCACTGTTGGCGAATCTGTTGCGTCCAAGGCGATACCGTGGGCGCGGCATGCGAGCGGGCAAATACGCCGTAGCGGTTCAGACAATTGTTTTCGCCGTCGAGTTTCTCGGTATGCACCAAGGTATCGATTTTTTGCACATCCTCCCGATATCGGTCGTTGATACGATCGTCGGAAGTGGTACCGGGCGAAAAAGGATAATGATAGGTTCTTCCGTATTTCATGATATTTTTGATTTTGCGACCTATTAGGTTTTGAAAACCTGTCAGGTCTTGAACGACCGACCTGACAGGTCTTTTTACAAAAATGTTAAATCGGTTTTCAACAAATCCTATCGGGTTTTTAAAACCCAATAGGATAAATATTAATCCAATTCTTTTTTAATGGTTCTTATCGGATTGCCGCGTTGCAACTCGTTATGATTTTGCCAATTGTCTTGCACCGACTCGAGTATTTTCGCTTGCTTTAAGGCGGACAATTTCACCCGCAAACGCTCCGCAGCCGAACGTTTATTTTGCAACTGCGACCGACTGTCGGATGCCGTGGCGCTGATCCCCGAAGGAACATGAACGGCTCGCACCGCCGATTCCGTCTTGTTGACATGCTGTCCGCCCGGACCGGAGGCTTTCAAGGTTTGGAAACGGATATCACGCTCGTCTTCGTCCGATGTTTCGGGAATGTCGAGCCGTCGAACGCCGACAAACCAGTTTTTCCGCTTATGAAATTTTCGGTAAGGGCTTTGTGCAATCCACAATATCGTTCCTTCCCACGATCGGACGAAATCGGCAATATTTTCGCCTTTCAAACACACCACGGCCGAAAACAAGGTCCGATTCAACTCGCCTTCCTCGCGTTCCGCCACTTCGGTATGAAGTCCGTTTTGCTTGGCTTCAGTCAGCATCATTCCCAAGACTTTGGCAACCGCACGGCAACATTCGGCAGGGCCTCGCCCCGATGTTATTTGAAGATATACTTTATTCATTTTTGATTTTCGATTTTTGATTGACAATTGGCATTCTGATTAACATCGCGCGTTCGGCGGCATTTGCAATGCCGCCGTTTAACATTGTCGAATTTCAAATTCGACGAAGATGTTGAGCAGCATTACAAATGCCGTTCAACGCAGGCACTGTCGCAATTTTGAATTTTGAATCATGGAATTTTTGAATCCAAATCATGCACCAAATAAGTCATATCTACACATTGCAGGCCGTCATCGTAAATCGGTTCGGGATAGTTTTCCGTAAAGAAATTCCTGACGACATGCGAAACTTCGAAACCGCATTGCCGATAAAACCCGATGCCCGATTCGCTTGTGCCGACATACATTTTCCGGAAACGGGAACGATAACGGCGAAGAGCAAATTCGATCAATCGCCGTCCGATTCCTAAATTTTGGTATTGCGGCAAAACAGAAAGATTTTTGATTTCGCCGGCTGTTGCCGAAAGCCCGATAACCACCATTATTCCGACAACCGTGCCGTCTTCCTTGAATGCGTACATCGTTCCGCGATCGAGATATTTTTCGATCATTTCGACGGACGGATCGGCTTCGAGTAAAAGCGGGAAATACAAGCGTTTTTCGCGTTCGTCGACTTCCGTGATCGGGAATACGATTGATTCGACAAAGTCCGCTCTTTCGCTGATGCTTGCTTCGGGCACTTCCCGCAAACGGTATCCGCAAGCCGCATAAATTTCCTTCATTACCTCAAAGGTGGCGACGGCTTCGCGAAATGATTGTTTCCGTTCGGTGTCGGTGCGGTATATTTCTTCCCACGCGGGAAGAATGAACACGTCGGGGTTATAGCGATATAATTCGGCCGAATCGTTCATTTCGGGCGTCATTTCTTGCCCCGTGAGCTTCGCGTAAGCCAACGTATCGGGTATTCCTCTGTCGAAGAAAACGATCGGAAAACGCTGTCGGTGCTCGACAAACGATTCGACGGAACGGGAGAGCATCAAATTCGTATACGCCCCGATATTTCCCCACGGCAGAGCGTTTTTGCCCGACTCCGTTTGTTCTTTGATGATTTGCCGTGCAACCTCGTCGACACAAGAAAATCCGCGTTTTCTCAATTCATCGATCAAACTCGTTTTGCCGGCTCCGGGCCCGCCGGTAATCACAAAAGAATCAGGTTTATTCAATATCTTTTTCATTTCGGTTACTCTTTATTCATTCTTACAATTCGCGGCATGAAACGCCCGTGGATTTCCACCAATGCCGATTGCGCTTCCATCACGCGGTCGATATCCTTGTATGCTTTCGGCGCTTCTTCCACCGATCCGCCGATGAGCGTTACGCCCGCCGTCGAGAGTGTCTTGTTCAATTCCGAGCGCGTAAAATTGTCTTTGGCTTTTTGTCGCGACATGGCTCGCCCCGCACCGTGCGACGCCGAATATAAGGCATCGGGCACACCTTTGCCGCGTACCAGATAGCCCGCCGTGGTCATGCTTCCGGGAATGATTCCCGCTTCGCCCGCATGCGCCGGCGTCGCTCCTTTGCGGTGAACAATCGCCTCGCGTCCGTCGGGAAGGATTTCCTTCCACGCAAAGTTGTGGTGATGGCTCACGTTGGCGATGCCTCGCAATCCCATCGCTTTCGACAGATTGGCGTGTATCCGCTCGTGGCAGGCTTCGGCGTAAGCCCCCGCAAGGTTCATGCATTGCCAATATTCCTGCCCTTCGGCCGACGACATGTCCATCCACGCGAAATGTTGCGCTTCACGCGGAAGTTTGCAACGTTCGCGAGCAGCGGCGCTGTAATGCTTGGCGATTTCGGCACCCAATCCGCGCGATCCGGAATGCGACAACAACGACATGTACCGACCTTCGGGCAAACCGAGCACATTGTCGGAAAAGAGTTCCAAATCGCCGAACTCCACAAAATGGTTGCCTCCGCCCGATGTGCCGAGTTGTCGCACGGCTTTTCCATGCAAGGGCCTCAGCAACGGTATTTCGCGAAACTCCGGGCGGTCGAGCACTTCATGTTCCTGCACGAATCCGAGTCCGCCGTTGATACCGAAATGCGTGAACTCCATGATGGCCTCTTTTGCCTGATGCGCATAACGTTGCAGGTGTTGCGGGCTTTCTTGAAATACCGACAACGACATGCGGCAGCCGATATCGACGCCCACCGCGTACGGTATCACCGCATTGTCGACGGCCAAAACCCCGCCGATGGGCAAACCGTATCCGGCATGCGCATCGGGCATCAGTGCGCCTTGCAGGGCCACGGGTAAACGCATGGCCAATTCCATTTGTTGCTTGGCCGGATGTTCGATATGTTTGCTTCCGTAGCTTTTGAAGCCTCGGGGCGCACCGCTCAATTCGTAACAAGTATACAAAACTTGTTCTTCTTGCGGTAGAAAATATTCGGAGAGACGTCCCCAAACTTCGTGTCCCGCATAGGCGGCGGGGCTTTGCAATACATCTGCCAATTCCGCAAGCACTTCCTGTTTGGTGCGGTGCTTGCAATGTTTGTTAACGGCAACGGTGGCGATGCTTCGGGCCACATTGTCCGTATAACCTATTTTACTTAAATCTTTGGTTCTTATGGATAAATTCATCTCGATTGATGATTTGATGATAGCGCATTTCGGTTTGACTCAAATAATAATTTATACGTCAATTCCAAAACCTTTTTCGTATCGGAAAAAGCGTTGCGACAATCGTTTCAATAAAAAATATCGGGAAAAGAGATCGGCTTGATGTACGCGCCACAAAAGCCACGTACAAAACATACATTCAACAACGGTTTTGATGTCCGTCTTGTATGAAAAATAAGAGATTCGGTTCGGTATTTTTACCGAACGGCCGATCTAACCGGGTTATATGTTACTCTTCAGCATAATCGTACCCTCCTATCTAAAGGGTTCAACATTTTTTGAGGCTGCAAATGTAAGGGATATTTTTGAAATAAAACAAAAAAATGTGATACAAGATGAAATACGAACTTTGTCCGGTGAGAAAACAACTATCCTATTGGGTTTTAGAAACCCGATAGGATTTGTTTGAATATAAGACCTGACAGGTTTCTAAAACCTAATAGGTCTGTTTATGACAAGTGGAACTCATGCTTTACCCGGCGAGAGAACGCCTTCACCAATTGTGACGGAATACTCATGATGTGATGATGTAACTTTGACCGTAAATTACCAATCCTTATCGACATGTCCAAATGTTTCAACATCATTCTTTGTGCCGTATCCGTCGCTTGCACCGATCATCGGAGCGATGCACAAGAAAGTCTTCCCAAAGCCGACAGTGTGTTAATAACCAGTCATTTGACTAAAATTACAAAGACGGAAGGATACCGCAATTATCGCAATATCCCGTTATTAAATCAAACAGCCGATTACATTTTATCCGTTTTCCGCCAATATGCAGATACGGCTTGGTTTCAACCGTACGTTGCGGACGGTCGAACTTACAAAAACGTTGTTTGTCGCTTCGGCCGCAGCAATAAACCTATCATCGTGGTCGGCGCACATTACGATGTTTGCGGCGATCAGGAGGGCGCCGACGATAGCGCGAGCGGCGTGACGGCATTGCTCGAACTGGCACGGATGCTGAAAGGACAATCGTTGGACCGACCCGTGGAATTGGTTGCTTATTCGTTGGAAGAACCACCTTATTTCAGAACGCCGAACATGGGCAGCCATATTCATGCAAAATCGTTATATGAAAGAAATATCCCCGTTTACGGAATGCTTGCCGTAGAAATGATCGGGTTTTATAAAAGCGAGAAAGATTCGCAACGTTATCCCGTGAAACCGATGAAGTTGTTGTACGGGACTGCGGGTGATTTTATCCTGCTTGCCAAAAGAACAGGATCGGGACGGTTTGTCCGTCGTTTTTCGTCCGCTTTTGTGGAAGTTGTCGAAATTCCTGCCAATCAAATCAAGGCTCCGAGAAAAGTAGCGGGTATTGATTTTTCGGATCACCTTAATTGTTGGAACTTTGATTACGATGCATTGATGGTGACCAATACGGCATTTTATCGAAACGAAAATTATCATTGGCCGACGGATACCATGGAAACATTGGATATTTCGAAAATGGCTTCGGTGATCGACGCTATTTTTCTGAGCTTATTGAAAACAGCCAAAGAAGAACAGGTTACGGCCAAAAAGTTTTACCGTTCGCCTTCCCATTCGGCGAAAAATTCCGCCAAAAAGTTTTCCATATAAGCGTGCCGTCCTTCGGCCAGCTTTTTACCGTAGTCGGTATTCATCAAATCTTTTAAAAGAAGCAGCTTTTCGTAAAAATGGTTGATGGTCGGTCCGGTGTTATTGATGTAAGTATCCCGATTCATGTGCGTTGCCGGTTTAACGGCGGGATCGTAAATCAACCGTCCTTTTTTGCCGCCGTAGGCGAATGTCCGTGCAATACCAACGGCACCCATGGCATCCAATCTGTCGGCGTCCTGCACGATTTGCCCTTCGAGGCTCAGACGAACCGGTTTTTCATTGCTTCCCTTAAAGGACATGTTTTCGATAATGAAACAAATTTCATCGATGATATTTCGATCCAATTCGGGAAATCGCTCCAACCAATTCCGTGCCGCACGCGGCCCGGCGAAAATATCTCCGTCATGATCTTTCCAATCGGCAATATCGTGTAATAATGCGGCCAATTCCACCGTTACGAGATCGGCATTTTCTTCGCGGGCAATTTTTGCGGCGGTTTTCCAAACATGATACACATGTTGCCAATCGTGCCCCGACGAATCGTTATGGAGTGTTTCCCGCACATAAACGGCGGTTTTGCTGATAATTTGGTTCATTTTTCGAATCGAACTCTTATACAATACCGGCAAGTATCAACCTATTGCAAAGAAATCCAAATACGTTACGATTTTGAGCGATTCATGATTTTTTCCGTCGACGGAAACTCGATCAATGGTTCAAATGATATTTTTTTGAATGAGATCACCGACTCCCCGATTTTCCGTATTTTGTTTTTCTTTGCCGGCCGCGGCCAATTCTTCGGCCTTTGTTGTGTCTTCCGCTGCACCTTCTTTATCGCCCTTTTTGTCTTTTGCCCGTCCTCTTTCGGCATAAGCCTCGGTAAATTGTTCGTTGTGTTCGATAGCTTCATCAAAAAGTTCGATGGCTTCATCGTATTTTTCTTGCGTCATCATCAATCGACCCGCCAACAAATAAGCATCTTCATTAAAAGGATTCAATGCCGACGCTTCCTTGTAATCGTCGAATGCGGCTTCGGAATCTCCCAAAAGTTCGTGAATTCGGCCGCGCAACAGATAGGCTGTTTCGTCTTCGGGAGTTAATCCGATCACTTTCTCGATGTCCGGCAAGGCATCGGTTCCTTTTTTTAAAGAAAGGTATATTTCGGCACGCAACATATAACTTTCGGCAAAATCGTCTTTAATATCGATTGCTTTTGACAGTTGATCGATACCCGTTTCAAGATGATCAAGTACGCGTTCGGATTTGGCCGATTGAAAATATGCAAGATGATTGTTTGGTTCCGTTTCGATTATTTGCATGCAATCGGCGATTGCTTCCGAATGTTTTCCCGTCGAATAAAGAAGATTGGCACGCGTCAATAATGTATTTGCCGACTCTTCTCCCGTTTCAACCATTTCATTCAATACCTCGATCGCATCATCGAGCCGATTCAACATAAAATATGAAGACATCAAATACTTCATGGTTTCAAAATCCGGTTGAATCTTTAGGGCTTCGATAAAGCATTTGACGGCATAATCCGTTTTTCCCACGCGTTGTGCGCGTATACCGTCATACTTTAGAATGTCGAATTTTTTCAGATCGCTTTTTTGCTGATCGTCAAGCGCATTCTCTTTCTTTGAGGGAGAAAATAAAGATGATAAAAATCCCATGGTGTCATTGTTTTTAGGTCCATAAAAATACGAAAATAATCAACCGGTAAAAATCATTTTGTTTGCAAAACCGATTGCGGAAAAATATCATCATTTCCCAAACTTCTTATTGGTTCATTTTTTCCCAAGCAATCAGCAACCCGACCATTTCGGAATAGCTTGAAATGCCGCTCGACTGTTTGTTGGTTTTGAGGTAGCTGTCGTAAACTTTATCCTGTACGGCCGACAATGTCGGGTTCAATGCTTTTTCCCAATGTTCCCGTATTTTCCGATAATCCGCAAGTACACGCGGATCAATCATGCCGAATATTTCTTCGTATTTTTCGGGGGATATTTTTTGCAGATTTCCCGATAAATACGCTACCGTTTGCAAATAGCCGTCGTATCGAATCAACGGATGATCGCTTGCAGTACAAATAATGGATGCATACAAATTACATTCCGCTTCGGAAGCGATCCCGAATTGATGCGCTTTTTCGTGCGCCAAGGTGAACGCATAACTTTGCGGAAGCGAATAGTTATTGACCTGTACTTCGTTGAAAAACGGATCGAAAAAACCCGCGACGCCCATTCGCGTCATCAAAGGTTCGGTGAGGGTGTACTTGGTACGCCGCTTTCCGCAAGGATAAGGTAACTGAAGTTGTTTGTGTTGCTCTTCGTACAATTTCTCTATTTCACGATCGATTTCTTTTATGTCGAAATGCGGATCGGCCACGTATGCGCGATTCAACGAATCGATGTGTCGGATAACGAATGTTTCGAAAAACGCCTTATCCGCTTTGGTTGGTTCGATGCCGAAACGCGTGTGAAAATCGGAGCGAAAATACCCGATTCCCCATGCCATGTAGAACCAAACAATGATCCATAAAAGGACCAACGAAATGTTTCTCAACCAACGGCGAAAAGATATTTTTCGCATGCATGTTATTACGATGCCGTACAAAAACGCAACGATTGCTGCAATGATGAATATATCGAATAAAGAAAACCATACCGGGTGCGAAATGAAGGAAAGCACGGCGGCAATTGTCGGATAACAATATTGCATGTATGTTTCGGCCAAACCGGGAAAGCCGTAACACAAAAGAATAAACACAAGAAAAACGAGGGGAATTAAGAATGAGATGTATGAAGGGAAACGTTTTCGGCGCTTCATGATGTTTCTTTGTTTGCGTATTTGCATGCCGATCGATGATGCAGAACCTCGAATCAATCGATTCGTTTTTTCAATGCCGATGTAACGTTGATCTTTCCGGATACGACAATTTCCGGATCGAATGCGAGTCGGTCTAATTTTCGACGATTAATTGATCCAATTTTTCGTATATGCGGTAACACATCCAAGCATCGGTGGCGGCATATCGTTGTTGCGCTTCGGTCAAGGTTTCGTTTTCCCAATTCGACAATTGTTGCGATTTGGAAATTCGTACACCCAGCACGATGCCCGCCATTTTTGTTAATCCTATGTTTTTGATGTTAAATTTTTGTACCATATCTTGCAGGTCGACAAATCCGCGAGGATGTATTTTGGCGGCTCGCCGCAACGTATCGATGTCGTTTTTGATTGCCGCGCCGACTTTCAAAATACGGGTATCGGCCAATAACGCCAACAAACTTTTCGGAATATCCATTTTGCAAAGACGAAACAAGTAAGCGTCTGTATCGTTCGATAATTGCAACAACGCCACTTTATTGATTTTGCCTTTGGTAAACGAAGGACGGGTCTCAGTGTCGAATCCCAATAAGGGGCACGAATTCAACATATTGACGGCGTCATTCGCTTGGTCGGGATGTTCGATCACGTGAATTTCCCCCTCAAAGTGTACCAACGACAATGCGTGGAGTTCTTCTTTGGATATTTCGGATACAAACATTTCGATCTATTCTTCCTCCGTCGAATCAAAATCCGATTCGTCAACCATTTCTTCCATGTCGAGATCCAATTGCGATGATTTCTTGGATTCGGCATAACGGTGTTGGTACAAATTGACATGTATGATGCGTGCCGCGCACAATAACTTTGCACCCCAATATTGTCCGAACGTTTCGAAACACTCGGCAATGGCATCGTTCATGTTTTCCAAGGTACCTGTTTCGTACAACAAAACGAAATCTTTCAATTCTTGATAGATGTCGGTCAACATTTCCGACAGGCTGACTTCCACAACCTTAAACATTCCCGGATGGCTCAAGTCACTGAAATCCGGAAACTTATCCAACGTGCCGATGAGGGCAACCAAATTACCGAACGTTTTATTGTATTCGCGTTCGGTAACGAATTTTTCAACATCCGATTCATAACGGGCTTCAATCGGAGGGAGTCGGAATATTCCGCCGTATATTTCGGATAAAAAACGCAATTGAGCCGTCCAAAAAGCCGTAATTTTCTTGTCGGGCAATGTTTCCTGATATTCGAGATATTTACGGCAAAACTTCACAAACTCTTTTGTTTGCGGAGAAATAAGAGAATCGATCTTATTCATAAAACGACAACTTATAAAAATCAAACAAACCTAATACATTATTTTCACATTTACACGGTTGCGACTGCGATTTTTGTTGAGCCGTTCCCGTTAAAATTTCATGTTTCATTCCGAAATATCGATAATACCGTTTAATTTAATTTCATGTAATAATACAATTCGTGCTTCGGTAATAAGTCGGGATGAAATATTTTGATCATATCCTTTAAAATAAGATGCGGATTAACCACGCCCGATTCGAAGAAATCGTTGCCGCCGCCTGCGCTTGCGCGAGCATAATTGTTGTAAATCATTCCCGTTTGTGCGGGTTTGATATGCACCAAGCGTTCGTCGACCGATTTTATTTCGTCGAGTGAACGAGCGGCACCCGTATTAATCCAAAGATCAGCCGAACCGGCTTTATTAACGATCGCTTCGATGCTGACCGGAAAACTTTCGTGTGATTGATTTTCTTTCCAGAGAAAATCGCCTCCGGCGTCGGCAATCATTCCCGCTATTGACGTTTCTCCGCCGGGAACATACCATGTCCCCTGCCACGGAAGCCCGCACAATATCGTCGGACGATACGATACGTTTTTTGTTAATTCGCAAAGCGATAAATATTCGTTTTTAACGGCATCGAATAAGCTCACCGCCTCTTCCGTGCAATCGTAAAAAGCCGCCATAAACTTTATCCATTCGGCTTTTCCCAAAGCGGTCCGTTCGAGATATTCGGCGTTGAACACCGGTGTTTGCCCCAAGTCCGCGAGCCTTGCCAAGCTGCCCGTCGTTTCTCCCCCAACCCCGTAGGCGAAAATAACGTCGGGTTTCAAACTGATGATTTTTTCGTAATTCAATGCTTGATCGTAGCCGATATCCGCGGTTTGTCCATTGGAAACGGCTTGTCTGACCGTCGAGTCCGATACGTAAGCCGTCCCCGACAAACCTTTGATGCTTGCCGTTTTTCCGAGTCGCGATAACATCGCCACGTGCGTGGTAGAAAGACAAACAACGCGTTTCACCGGCGTGTGTATGACGGTATAGCGCGAAAACTCGTCGGGTACCTTTGTCCCTTCGGGACACAAGACGTAACAATATTCCGTATTTTGCGCGCCTTGCCACGGATTAAATACCTTCAACAACGTGACGTTTCCGTATTTTTCCATCGTGAAACTCCGAGCATATTCCACCGTCGGCGAATCGGTCGAAACCGGTTTCGATAAAGAAGATTGTTGCGCATTTCCGCCGCATGATACGACTCCGACGGCGAAACAAAACACCGTTACGATAAATTGAACGAATCGAAACATCTCAATGATGGAATATTAAATACATCATACAACCGTTTTTCGGCACCAAAAACCGACACCGATTGTTTGCAAGGGTAACAAACAATGTACCAAACCGGATGTTCTATATACGGGGATTTGATAATTATCGTTTCGATTGATTTTCGAATTTGCCGTAAAACTCCAAAAAACCTTGTAAAAGAACTCTTCAATGGTTATTTTTACAAATAGAAATAAACGTTAAAAAAAGACAAAAATGGATAGCGCGTACTTGAAAGAGTTGGAATGCATGAAAGAGCGGCTTTTGAAGTCGATGGAAGATTACATGACGGGTGAAAAGTTTGATAATGTTTATGATGTGAGCTATAATTCGTCCGATATCGTCAAGTGCAGCCGAATCTTGGACGCTTACGTCGACGGTCTCGATCGTTTGGACGATCATGCTTCCGAAAGCGACATCATGGCTCATGTCAGGAATACGGTATTGCGACTGAACGAACTCGCAGCCGATCGTCCCGACCTCATTGAAGCGGCAGAATCCGACGCTTTATGCGATTTTATGGAATTTGCGGCTAAGGGTGCCGGGTTAAAGGATATTGACAGAGACATCACCGAAACGTGGCGCGAATGGTGAGCTGGGGGATGCGACGGATTTACTGTTTTTTTGTATAATAGTAACCGCGTTTTTCGAATTTTGCGGAAAACGGGCCGAGGATACTTTCGTGTATACCCAGCATCAAAAAACCGTCCGAAGCCAAGCTGTTATGGAACAAATTAAATATTCTGTTTTGCAAGCTGTAATTAAAGTATATGATCACGTTGCGGCACATAATCAAATCGAACGAAATGTTAAAAATATTGGAATCCTTTACCAAGTCATGTTTGGCATAGATCGGTTTGTCCAATAACGGTTTGTTTATTTTTATTTTATCGCCCAAATGATCAATCTCGAAATATTTTTGATACGGAATATCTCTGATGATTAAGGGATTTTGAGGATCAATACGGATAACTTTATCAAAATTATCCAAATAGTTGATGTTAAACTTGTATTTGTATACACCTTTTTTTGCGATATCAATGGCATCCGTGTTCAAGTCGGTCGCATACAATTCCGCTTTATCGATAAGCCCCATTTCGGTGAGCATAATGGCCATCGAATAAACTTCCTGTCCCGTGGAACATCCCGCATGCCATATCTTGATGGTAGGTTTTTGAGCAAGTTTCGGTAACACTTCGGTTCGCAAACTGTACCAAATCGGCGGATCGCGAAACATTTCCGTGGTATTAACCGTGACCTTTTTGACCACTTCTTCGACAAATTTGGGTTGACTTTTCAGTCGAACCAACAGCTCGGCCGTAGTGATACGATAGTCCAACAAAATTTTCAGGAAACGCCGCTTTAGAGATTTTTCCGAATAGTCGCCGAAATCATACGTCGATATGGAACGTATGGTATTAATGACCAGTAAAAGCTCCGAATCGGTAATACTCATAACAGATTGTGGCACACACATAACTATGTGTTGTTGATAAAGGAGACAAAAATACAAATTTGTCGATAAAAAACGGAATATAACTAAAAAATCCGTTAATTCGATCGTTTTTTGGTCGAATCATTATCGGAATATTCCGTTTTAAATTCGACGCGTGAAACCGATACGATCTTTTACGCAAAAGATTGTTGAAATGTTACACGATTTTAAAGTTTCGTCGACCGATTTGATTTGTCGAATGGATCGATGATTAAATAATTGTTTTTCAGAAATTTTAAGCTCTCGGGCGAATTATTCATGAACCGGCTTTTTCGCAACGGTTATAAATCTGTTGAATTTGATACATTCAAACATTCTTGCGGTTTTGCAATCGATCAGTTCCGATAGGTCAGCCACTTCCACAATTCACGATACGATGTTTTTTTGCCGTAAATCAAGATGCCCGTGCGGTATATTTTTGCCGAAAGCCAAATGGCACCGACAAAAGCAAGAATGAGCAGGGCCGCCGACAAAGCCAATTCTCCGTAGGGCACGCCGAAAGGGATGCGCGCCATCATCACGACGGGCGATGTAAGCGGGATGATCGAGAACCAAAAGGCCAACGGTCCGTCCGGATTTTGCATGGCGTTGACCATCGCCATGATGGCAACAATCAACGGAATGGTGACGGGAAGCATGAATTGTTGCGTGTCGGCATCGGTATCAACGGCCGAGCCGATAGCAGCGAACAACGAGCCGTAGAGCAAATATCCGCCGATGAAATAAAATAAAAAGGAGCCGATGAGTATGCCGAAATTGATGGATTTCAGCATATCGAAAAATTCCTTGGTTTTTTCGGTCGCTTCCGGGCGGAGTATTTGGTTGTCGATCAACGAACCGACCGTTTGCATGCTTTCGGCTTGTTGCAATGCTTCTTTGGTGAGATCGGGGAGAAAGATGCTTTGCACCGCTATAATCAATATCGCCGTGAGCGCCAACCAAGCGACAAACTGAGTAAGTCCCGTCAACGCAACTCCGACCACCTTTCCCATCATTAATTGAAAGGGCTTGACGGACGATACAATGACTTCGACGATACGGTTGGTTTTTTCCTCGATAACGCCACGCATTACTTGAGCGCCGAACATGAAGACAAAAAAGTAAATCAGAAATGCCGATATATAGGCCGTTGCCATATTTATTCGGTTGTGACTTTCTTTTTGCTCGCCGCTTTCCGAAAGTTTGAACGTTCGTATTTCGACACGGGTTTTAACCGATTTGAGAATATTATCGATGTCTTCGATGTGATGTGCTTTCAGTTTATCGGTTTCAATCTCTTTCTCGATGGCATGAGCAATGTGTCCGGTAAGCCCGGCAGGCGGCTGCTTGTAGGAAAAGAATTGAATACCCTGCGGAGTGTCGATAATGTACGGCGGAATGTAAAGAATGCCGAAGTATTCCGTTTTCGAGAGATTTTTCTTGAACTCTTCAAGTGTGACATCGGTCGCGTAGGTAAATTTGAACTTGGCCGTTTCGGGAATTTTTTGGACAAAAAGTTGCGAATCGTCAATAACGGCAATCTGCTTAACGCCTTCGTCCTTTATACCGGCGAACCAAAAGGGCAACATCGTCATGCCCGCAAACAGAATGGGTCCGAGCAACGTCATGACGATAAAACTTTTTTTTCGGATGCGCGTCAAATATTCGCGGCGTACAATAACGGGGATAATATTCATGGTCGGAAACGGAAAATGGTTAAGACCGGGATTGCCCCGTGCTTTCGTTTACTTTTCGAATAAAAATGTCGTTCATGCCGGGAAGCAATTCGTTGAAAGAAATAACCCGAACAAGCGATAGGGCCGTCGACAGCAGTTCATTGCCCGATTCGGCGGAAGCATGAACGGTGATGATAACTTGCTGTCCGATTTCTTTCTTGCCGGTGATTTGGTAACCTTTGGATGTGAAAGCTTCCGATAGTGCGGCCTCATCGCCTTCGAATCCCAATTCGTATTCTCCCGATTTGTATTCCTGCCTGATTTGTGCAACGTTACCCTGTAAAATGCATCGTGATTTGTTGATCAGCGATATGTTGTCGCACAGCGCTTCCACCGATGCCATGTTGTGCGTGGACAAAATAACGGTGGTTCCCCGGTCGCGAAGTTCCAATATTTCGTTTTTGAGCATGTCGGCATTGATGGGGTCGAACCCGCTGAACGGTTCGTCGAGGATGAGTAATACGGGATCGTGCAACACGGTGGTAACAAATTGCACCTTTTGCTGCATTCCTTTCGAAAGCTCTTCTACCTTGCGGTTTCGCCAACTCTCGATTCCGAATCTTTTGAACCAATATTCGACGCGTTTTTCGGCCTCCGCCTTTCCGAGACCTTTCAAGCGAGCCAAATACAGGACTTGTTCGCCGACTTTCATTTTTCGGTACAATCCGCGTTCCTCGGGCAGATAACCGATTTTGCCCACATCGTCGCGTTGCAGTCGATGTCCCATAAAGCAGACTTCGCCCGCATCGGGACCCGTAATTTGATTGATAATGCGTATGAGCGTGGTTTTTCCTGCTCCGTTGGGACCCAATAAGCCGTAAATGCTTCCGCGGGGAACGTCCATGCTGATCCGATCGAGCACTTTGGTGTCGCCGTATTGTTTATCGATATCGCGGGCGGTTAATATATTTTCCACGGGATAATAATGATTGATAAGAATGATGCAAACGGTTTAACGATCCGATTCGGCATCGTCGATTTATATATTAGTCGTGACAACGAACAAAAAATCACAAAAAATCTTGATCAGACAAAAATAAATCATTTTTGCTTTGCCGGAAAGGCAAAATATTTAGTGCCGGGTTAAATTTTAAATCATGCGAATTAAGGGTCGGTTTGGCTAAAGCCCCTTAGCTTGGTTTATTTTAATCGTTGACTAAAGTCAACGGCAAGAAAAACAAAATCAAATCATTGTCGTCAACTTTAGTTGACGGGATAAATGGGTAAAATTATATCGGCCTTAGCCAAATATTATTTTTCATTCATTTTTATACAGGCTCTTAAGCCGACTCATGCCGAATTATTTCGGCAGCGATATTTTCACCTTTTTCCGCGTAATCGTTTTTCCCTTTCGGTTTTTCACTAAAATGATAACCCGACGGTATTTTCTCAGGACGGGTTCGCGTTCGTACAACGGCGTGAATTCGGTCAAAAACTCATAACTTGTTTGCGGCGACAATCCGAGCGGAAAGATATTTTTGTCACCGGGAGTAACGACTTTGAAACGTCGTTTGGTCATGTGCGGTTGACGGAATTCGATTTCCGGAGTATCAATTTCGACGATCGTTTTGTTGATGTTTCGAATTTTGACGGACATTTTCAATCCGCCCGAATACCAGACTTTCTTTTTGATGCGTAACGGATTGGCCTTATAACGGTGATATTTGTACCGCAGGTATAGAATTGTTCCCGCGACGGCGACCAAAATCACCATCCACAACATGCGTTCGCCTGCCGGCGACATATATTTATTGAGTTGGATAAAAAGCATCACGGCATTAATCCGTAAACAGGTTTTCGATCATTCCGAGGTCCAAGTTTTCGAACCCGTCAATAATCATGTCGGGCGAAGTTTCGGCTTTTATTTTTTCGGCAGGGTAGGAGGAGGTAAGGGCAACAACTTTCATTCCGGCTGCTTTTCCGGCGCGTATGCCGAAAAAAGAATCTTCGAAAACGACACAATCTTCGGGAGCCGCTTGCAATAAAGTTGCTGTCGTAAGATAAATTTCGGGATCGGGTTTGCCTTTTGTCACATGATCGGCATCGACCACCAATCGGAAATATCGGCGAACATCCGTGCCGTCGAGCACAAATTTGACGTTTGACGGCGGTGCCGATGTGGCTACGGCGCAAGGAATGTTTTTTTCGCCGGCCCGATGCAACAAATCGATCAATCCCGAAGCCGGTCGCATTTCCGAAGCATACATTTCGCGATATATCGCTTCTTTTTCTTCGCCGTAGCGGAGAATATTTTCTTCCGAAACTTCGGGTCCGAAAACGCTTCGGATATACTCCGCATTGGTATTGCCGAATCTTCTTTCCACTTCCTCGGCGGTGATATGTTTGCCGCAGCGTTTGCAAAACTCAATCCACGACAGGTTATGGTATTTGCTGTTATCGACAATGACTCCGTCCATATCGAAAATAAGTGCTGCGGGACGATTTGTTTTTGTTTTTTTCGAATGCATAATGTTTTACATTTCGGTGATTAACGGCCCGTTGCCTGTTGTATCGCTTGATCAATGCGGCCGACGGCCTCGCGAACGATCGAAGCGGGACATCCGACGTTCATTCGCATGAATGATGCACCTTCCGCTCCAAATTCCGTGCCTTTGTTCAACCCGACTTTTGCCTTGCGAATAACGATATCGTATAATTCGTTGCCCGACAATCCCGAAGGTGAAAAATCAAGCCATGCCAAATAGGTCCCTTGAGAGCGAATGCACCTTACATATGAAACATTACGGGTCCATTCGTCTAAAATATCGAAGTTGGTGTTCAAGTATTTCAACAGCCCGTCCAACCAAGCATCTCCGTATCTGTAAGCGGCTTCGAATGCCACGGTTCCGAAAATATTGCCCAACCCGATATGCAAGTCGTTTGTGACCTTGTCAAATTTCGCTTTCAATTCGGGATTCGTCGTAAACATGACGGAAGAACTCAATCCGGCAACATTGAATGTTTTGCTCGGTGCGATGAGCGAAACCGTTAATTCGGCGATCTCGGGCGAAATTTCAGCAAAGGAAGGACACAGCCGTTCGTTGAGTACCAAATCGGAATGAATCATGTCGCAAACCACGATCAATCGTCGGCGAACACATATTTCGGCCAACCGTTCCAACTCGGGTCGCGTCCATACCCGTCCGACGGGATTGTGCGGATGACACAACATCAGCACTTTTGTTTTTTCGTCGATACTTTTCTCCAATCCGTCGAAATCCATTTTGTAACCGTCAGCAGTTGCAATCAGCGGATTACGAACAATTTCTCGGTTGTGGTTTTCTATTGCCGTGTAAAAAGGCGGATAAACGGGTGTTTGAACCACGACTTTATCGCCCGGGTTTGTGTAAGCCAATACGCACAGGTTAAGCGCCGGAACGACACCCGGCGAAAAAGACATATCGTCGGGATTGACGGTCCAACCGTGGCGACGTTGCACCCATTCGGCTGCCGATCGGAAAAAGGAAGTCGGATGAAAGGTATAGCCGTAGATATCATGTTCGGCTCTGGCGCGGACGGCGTAGGATATTTCTTCGGCAACGCGAAAATCCATATCGGCTACCCACAGAGGTAACACATCCGGATCGCCGAATATCCTCTCCAATGCGTCGTATTTTACGGAATTTGTGCCGCGTCGATCGACGATTTCGTCAAAAAAGGAAAAAGAATATCGGGACATGGTAAAAGATGGTGATGGGATGATCCGAACCGTATTTATCGGCAGAACACGAATCCGCAAATGTACGGGATAATTACCGATTTTTGCAAATGAGCCGTTACGGGACGGAAAACACGAGTGCGAATCTTTTTTAATTCACGATTTCCGGAGGGCGTTCAATGGGAGCGGTGTTATCTTTTTCGTGCAGATATTCCGAACGGTATATTTTGAAAAGCATGATAAACAAGTCGATCAACAGCGGGCCGAAAATGATTCCCCAAAACCCGAAAAGACTCAGTCCCATGATGACACCCAAGATGGTAACCAACGGATGAGTATCGGCCATGAATTTGCCCAAAAGGATGCGTACCACGTTATCCATGCTGCCCACAATAACAACGCAATATGCCAACAATCCTACGCCTTGCCATATATGTCCCGTGCTTAACAGATATATACACAGGACGCCCCAAACAACGGAAGTTCCCACAATAGGGATAATACCGGCAAAGCCCGTGATAACCCCCCAAAAAACGGGATCATTAATCCCGAATATCCAATAGCCCAACATGGCAACGGCGCCTTGAGCAATCATCATTGCGGGAATACCTATGGCGTTCGATACGATCATGCTTTTGGTTTCCCGAATTACTTGTTGTAAGGTATTTCCGCTGAAAGGAATGATACGAATGATGTTTGTTTCCATCTTTCGATAATTTACCAACATGAAATACAGAATAAATACCAGCATGAGCATATTGGCAACGAATCCGTACGCCGAATTCAATACGCCTGTTGCTTGATGAAGGAATGCATCCTTGGCTTGTTCGATCATTTTACCCGATCCGAAATGAAGGCCCGTAAACTCCTCAATTTTTTCGCCGGCGACTTTTAATCCGTGTTGAAACGATTTGTTGTCAAAGCTCGATACTTTGGATATAACCATTTCAAACGTTACCGCACCGAACAAAATTAAGAAAACAACCAGTAACAAAATCAACGCAAGCGCTGCTGCGCTTTTGTTCCACCGGTGTCTCTCCACCAATCGGACGAACGGCCTTTTCAAAATTACGTAAAAAGTAACAGCGCCCAATGCTCCGCCGACAAAGAAATAAAGTTCTTTGAAGATAAGCAATCCGAGTAATATCAATACGATAATAAACAGAACTTGGCGAATGACATTATTGGTACGTGTATTGGCAAAATTCATAAATCATCAACGCTTATGGTGTCCTTTGTTAGAAGTCTTGAGTCGTAAAAATGTTCAATAACGGGACGTGTTTTTGAGAAATAAAAAATCTTCGCATGATCGTTTATGCAAACGGTCATGCGAAGACGCGCCGTACCGAAACAAATTGTTTCGGCTTATCCGAAAAGTCGGATATTATTTGTTTCTGAAAAACAGTTGCATGGGAACGCCCGTAAAATTGAAATTCTCGCGCAATTTATTTTCCAAATAGCGTTTGTACGGATCGCGGATGTATTGCGGTAAATTGCAAAAAAAGACAAAGGACGGCGCCAATGTGGGCAACTGCGTGACGTATTTTATTTTGATGTATTTGCCTTTTACGGTAGGCGGATGATAATTTTCGATTACCTGAAGCATCACCTCGTTGAGTTTTGATGTCGGGATGCGTTTGGTGCGATTTTCATACACTTCCATGGCGGTGTCGAGTACCTTTTGCAACCGTTGCTTGGTGACCACCGAAGTAAAAATAATCGGCACATCGGTAAACGGAGCTATTCGTTCGCGGATGGCTTCTTCGTATCGCTTAACACTGTGATTGTCTTTTTCGACCAAATCCCATTTGTTTACCAAAATCACTACACCCTTTCGGTTACGTTGAATCAGACGGAAAATGTTGAGATCTTGAGCTTCCACTCCTTGCGTGGCATCGACCATCAGCAAACAAACGTCGGAATTTTCGATGGCCCGAATGGCCCGCATCACCGAATAGAATTCGATATTTTCGTTCACTTTACCCTTTTTGCGCAGTCCCGCCGTATCCACCAAGTAAAAACGATGCCCGTATTTATTGTAGAGCGTATCGATGGTATCCCGCGTCGTTCCCGCAAGCGGTGTAACAATGTTGCGATTTTCTTCGGTAAGCGCATTGATCAACGATGATTTTCCCACGTTCGGACGTCCGACGACGGTAATTCGCGGCAATTCTTCCGCTTGTTCGGGAACGCTTTCTTTCTTCGGAAACCGTTCGAGAATGGCGTCCATCAGATCGCCCGTGCCGCTGCCGTTGATAGACGAAATGGTGTAATAATCGCCCAATCCCAATTTGTAAAAAACGGCCGCATCGTATTGTCGTTCGTTGGTATCAACCTTGTTCACCACCAACATGACTTTTTTATCGGTACGACGCAAAATATCGGTGATGTTTTCCTCGAGATCGGTGATCCCGCTCGTAACATCAACCAAAAAAAGGATGACATCGGCCTCTTCGATGGCCAACAATACCTGTTTTCGAATCTCTTCCTCGAAAATATCGTCCGAGTTGGTAATGTACCCGCCCGTGTCGATAACGGAAAATTCTTGTCCGTTCCATTCCGATTTTCCGTAATGACGATCGCGTGTTACACCCGCCTGCTCGTCGACGATGGCATCTTTACGACCCGTTAATCTGTTAAACAGGGTAGATTTCCCCACGTTGGGCCGGCCGATGATCGCTAATATATTTCCCATGACAATTTATATCGATTTTGACCGCAAAGGTAACGATTTATTTTTAGGAGGTCGTTAAAGTGTTGCAGCATCACCAACCCATAAAAATTATCTTATTTTCAAGGTCTTACCTTTTCGGAATTTCATCACCCGCTTCCGTCCGTTTGTCAAAAATATCCGTTTTACGTAAAAAAATTATTACCTTTACGGCGTTTCATTACAGGAGGGCGTATGAATTACAGAAGAGATGGTTTTTGGTATGATGATGAGATGCTTAACTCCGTCAATCGATATGAGGAAATGTTGAAGAACCACACCCGTTGTTTTTTTGACGTTCACGAGTTTGAGGATATCATCGATTATTATTTGGATACCGAAAATTTTGCTCAAGCAGCCAAAGTTGTCGATTATGCCGCGCGTATTTACCCGTCGGCCTCGTCCATACAACTCCGCATGGCCGAGATAATGATTGACAAGGGCCAGCCGGTCAAGGCATTAAATATACTGAATAAATTGGAGCTTCTCGAATCGGGCGAATACGGCGTTTTTCTTTTGAAAGGAGCGGCACTCAACATGTTGGGAAAACCCAAAGAAGCGCAACGACAATTTGAGAGAGCCATTTCGTTGGCCGATGAAAATAAGGCCGAGGTACTTTACAATATCGGTATTTCGTTTGAGCGGATCAACCAACATAAAGTAGCTTTAAAATATTTTATGAAGGTGCATGCGATGGAGCCCGATAATTATTACGTATGTTACGACTTGGCATATTGTTACGAGCGACTTAACGATTTGGATAAGAGTGTCGACTATTACCATCGTTATTTGGACGAAGATCCTTTTTCGGAACATGTGTGGTATAATTTGGGTATCGTATACAATAAGAAAGACGATAACGAGAAAGCATTGGAAGCATACGATTATGCCATCGCTCTTAACGACAATTATTCGTCGGCGTATTTCAACAAAGCCAACACGCTTGCATTGCTCGATCTTCACCGTGAGGCCATTGCCACGTATGAGGATTTTTTGAAAATAGAACCCGATAATGCCGCGGCTTATTGTTATATGGGCGAGTGTTACGAGAGGCTCGACGAATACAGCCTTGCCGTCATCCATTACATGAAATCGTTGAATCTCGACGATCAATTTGCCGATGCTTGGTTCGGATTAGGCGTGGTGAAATCGCAGTCGGGCAATTACGAAAATGCCATCAAAGACATACAACGGGCGCTTGCTTTGGATAAAGACAATACCGAATATTTGTTTGCGTTGGCTTCGGCTTATGCCAACATGCAACAATACGACAAGGCGGTTGACATTTTCAAAAAACTGATACATTTAATCACGGGCGATGTCGTCATGTGGGATTGTTTTGCGCAAGTATACGCCCGTCAGGGACGTTTCACGGATGCGCAAAAAATTGTCACCGAGGCGCTGCATTTCAATCCCGATTCGACTTTGTTGCGCTACCGTTTGGCTGCTTTTTACCTGTTGAATGATGAACGATTGCAGGGATTAACCATTCTGGAAGAAGCATTGAATGCAAATCCTGAAGAAAGCGATTGTTTTTTCGAAGTGTTCGATTCGGAAGATCGAGATAGTGAAATTATGGCATTGCTTCACAAGTATCATAAATAAAAGTTTATTTTTCCGATAAGCTATAACAGGATCAAGTTTAATATTTCGAATTTAAAATTGTTTGATCTTGTAGAATCCGAAATTCGGAACAATTTATTATGGAAAAACCCGAAAGAAAATTTAAAAATTATCTTCTCTTATATACCAAAGGATTGGGAATGGGAGCAGCGGATATTGTTCCCGGCGTTTCGGGAGGAACCATTGCATTTATCACCGGAATTTATGAAGAACTGATCGACTCGCTGCGATCGTTTACGCCGAAAAACTTTAAACTGCTTTTTAAAGGGAATATCAAAGGATTTTGGGAAGCCGTTAACGGCAGTTTTTTGGTTGCGGTGGTTTTGGGAATCGGTACCGGTTTAATCTCTTTGGCCAAAGGGGTGTTGTACATGCTCAAAGAACATTCGATCATTACTTGGTCGTTCTTTTTCGGTTTGATTGTCATTTCCGCTATTTCCGTGTTGAGAACCATTCGTAAATCGACCGTACCCGTATTCATCGGTTTCGGTGTCGGCGCGGTGATCGCATATTTGATAACCGTTTCGTCTGCCGCGCAAACGCCCAACGATCTTTGGTTTATTTTTCTTTGCGGAGCAATAGCTATTTGCGCCATGATTCTGCCGGGAATATCGGGCAGTTTTATTTTGTTGTTGATGGGTAAATACGAATATATTTTGAGTGCACTCAATACATTTAAAATAACCATATTGGCTGTATTTGCGGGAGGCGCCGTCATCGGATTGCTTTCATTTTCGCATTTTTTGTCGTGGTTGCTCCGAAAATACCATGACGTTACGGTAGCTTTGCTGGCGGGTTTTATGTGCGGGTCGCTTAATAAAGTATGGCCGTGGAAAGTGCAAATCAATACCGCTACCAATGAAATGTGGCCGTGGAGCATGGAAAAATTCAACGATCACAACTTAACCTTAATCGAGAAAAATCTGTCGCCGAATGCTTTCGATGCGGCCTTTGCCAAATCGGGTACGGATGCTCAACTTCTTTGGGCTATCGGCATGGCTGTGGCTGCCGTTGCTATTTACATGACATTGGAAGCAATCGGTCGAAAAATGAGTCGGAGTTGAAAATCAATTCGATCGCATTCGAATGATTTTGTTTTCGTTCGTATCTTATGGCAACATTTCCGTTTCGGAAAATTGTTTATCTTTGACGATGTAAATGATTGTCGGTATGCATGCCAAAGATTTAATTTCGGAAGTTATTCCGCCCCTGCAACCTTCCGATACCGGAGCCGAAGGATTGCATTGGATGGATGTTTTTCGCATATCGCATTTACCGATTGTCAGCGGAGGTGATTTCCTCGGTTTAATTTCCGATGTGGACATTTTTGATCGGAATATGCCGGAAGAGCCCGTCGGCAAATATTCCGTTGCGCTTTCCGGTCCTTTCGTATACGATTACCAGCATCTTTACGAAGTCGTGGAATTGGCCGCGCGCCTCGATCTTACCGCCGTTCCGGTATTGACTGAGAAACATAAATATTTGGGAACCATTAGTTCGCGACAATTGATTCGATCTTTTGCGGATATGGCAGCCGTGAAAATACCCGGAGGAATTTTGGTGCTCGAGATCAATGCCAATGATTATTCATTGTCGCAAATAGCACAAATTATCGAAGAAAACGATGCAAAAATATTGAGTTGTTACGTAACATCGCCTCCCGATTCCGTTAAAATGGAGGTGACGCTTAAAATCAATCGCGTGGATTTGACGTCCGTCATTCGGACTTTTTTGCGTTACGATTATGTCGTTAAAGCCTCATACCAAAGCAATGATCGCAATGAAGATGTATTACGCAACAACTACGATCAGTTTATGATGTATTTGAACGTATAATTTCCCGAATCCCATGACCATTGCTGTTTACGGAAGGACATTCAATGAACAAAGCGCCCGGATCGTCCGCGATTTAGCGAAACTGTTGGCCGAATCGGATGTCAACATTTCGATATACGGCCCGTTGCACGATTATCTGGTTTCGTTACCCGATCCCGTATGCCGTACGGCAAGAACTTTCCGCGGTTATGACGAGTTATCGCCCGACACGGGGCTTTTGATGAGCGTAGGCGGCGACGGTACTTTTCTCAATTCCGTGAATATCGTTCGCAACAGCGGAATTCCGATCGTCGGCATCAATACCGGGCGGCTCGGCTTTATGGCAACCGGCAGCGAGCCCGATTTACGGGAACTTGTCGAAAAACAACTTGCCGGAAAGTTATTGCTCGAGGAACGAACGTTGCTTCGATTGAATGTTGAGGGCGACCCTTTCGGCGATTTTCCTTATGCGTTAAACGACATGGTTATTCAAAAAAGCGCTATGGGATTAATCACCATTCATACTTGGGGTAATGACGAGTTTTTGAATTCGTATTGGGCCGACGGATTGATCGTAGCAACACCCACCGGTTCATCCGCATATTCATTGAGCGTGGGCGGCCCCATCGTTGCTCCCGAATCGCAAAATTTTATTATTTCCCCCGTTGCCGCACACAATCTTAACGTGCGACCGTTGATTATACCCGACAGCGTGGTGCTGCGTCTCAGAACCGATTCGCGCAACAACCGATTCACCTTGTCGCTCGATTCGCGTTCCGTCGAATGTGTTTGCGGAACCGATATCGAATTGAGACGTGCCGATTTTAAAATCAACGTGGTTAAATCGGCCTCATACTATACAACCTTACGCAATAAATTGATGTGGGGCATGGATAAACGAAATTAGCCGGCGAATAATGCGGCACGTTCCGATGTCGTTTCAAGATCAAACATGGACATCCTTACGCATATTGCTTCGGGGGCGGCCGTAAGTTCCGTTATTGCGGCACTTTCAATGAAAAAGACTTTTCCCGTTCCACGAATTATTGCGGCCGGGGCTTTGGGGGGAGCTTTTCCCGATATCGATGCCGTAAGCCTTTGGAGCAAGTTTGACGTAACTTTCGGGAAACTGTTCGGATTAACCCATGCTGGTAAAGAAATCTATTTCGGAAAATATTGGTATTCGCATCACGGATTTTTTCATTCCGCTGCAGCGGCCGTCATTGCGGGTTTTCTGATCGGATGTTTGGTCTATTTGTATTGTCGAATAAGAAGAGAAAAAGAACCTTCTTTCGGAACGTTCTTCAAAATTAACTTACCGGTATATTTAGCATTCATGTCGGGATGCTTGGCGCATATTGCGGGCGATTTACCGACACCCGCTTCCGTATGGGGCGGGATGCGCTTGTTTTGGCCGCTGACGGACTACACGGGAGGTTGGGGAAAAATATGGTGGTGGAACAATTACGATATTTTTATCATCATTGTTACATGTTTGTTACTGAATATCGGATTGATTCTTTCCGCGGGATTCATAAGAATCCGTGTCGGTATGGTAACGCTGTTCATCGCGTTATCGGCCTTTTTAGCAGTGTGTTATCAAATTAACACTCGCCAAAACGATTATGCTTATGTTAAACATGCCGTACGTTTCGATAAATCGGAACAAAAGTCGAAAGAAGAACAACAACGCATACTCGGAAAAAAAGTTTTTCGTGCAATGAATCGATTTGACGATTGGTTACCGATTAACTTTTAATTCGAATCATCTGTTTTCGCAGGTTAATTGTATCTGAGCATCATGCTGCCGAGAAAAGATCTTTCGCAGTTAAGATCATCGGGTTTCGCAAAACCTTTATAATCGTTTACGGCTTTCGAGACTGCTTCAATTTGTCGTTCGCTTAAAGGACAATGAATAGTCGTTTTAACATCCAATTGGTTTTTGTTTTCCAATGCTTTCCATGTTCCCGCAATGAACCCGTCCACAACGACGGCATGCCCGTAGAACGGTAATTTTTTGGGATTATATTCGGGATGAAACATGAAATCTCTGTTTTTGTATGCAATGCCGTATTCATCGTAATCCGGCATCAGAAAACAAGCTTTTTGTTCATCGAAATCCGACAAATCCGTCGGAATAAAAATATATTCATATCCATCGATTGTTTCCCTGCAGAAATCCGGTCCGAGCGCGTTGACTCCCGTTTTGGCATCTTTAATGGCAAGCCCCGACCACCATGCAAAATCGTATAAGGTTGCCGGTCCGTGCGAGGCAAAGTAGCGAGCGGCCAATTCCGACAAAGATTCTTCGCGGGTTAATGTTGCCGCGGGCGGAACACGTTCGTCAAACAAAGCATAAGTGAGCTGCTTCTCTTTTTGCGGTCCGCTGCAAACGATTTTTTCCAATTCGGCATGCATCATGATATAAGCAAAACGGTATCGATTTGTTTCGATTCCGGCTTTATACATGAGAATCATCAATTCCAATCGGGTTAAATACTTCCCCCCTTCCAACGCCCGAACGATGATGTCCTTGCTGCGATTCAATACTGCGGCATCCAATTCGAATTTGCGATAAGAAAAGCTGTTGTTCATATGAACTCGCGGTGCCATTAACGTGAGAATCCAACAAATATCTTCCGGCGTAACAAAATGCCACACGGGGCGCATGATATGCGTACGAAGAATCGATCCGTCATTGAACGCTTGTTCGATAAGTTCGCGCGATAAATGCGGCAATCTCAATCCGATAGCCCACATGGCCATTGCAAAATTTTGTGCCTGCATGATGACTTGCCATTTAACCAATCCTTGTGCCCGAATGGATTTTACCCTGCCGATTTGTTGATTGACCAAACGATAACGAAAAATTTCCGAATAAGTCATAGGTAGTGAATGGTATTGATTTGATAATCAATTGTGTGTTATTGAATAGTTTAATAAGTATGCTTCCGTGAAAAATATGTGCCGCATCAATGAATTTATTCGTAACTTAGCATCTTGAAAATTTCTGTCAATAAGAGTATTATTTTCATAATTTCCAAAGCATTCTCTCTATATGATAAATTTCACGCACTTACATGTTCATACACAATATTCCACACTCGACGGAGCTTCGCAAATACCCGCATTAGTGGAAAAAGCCGTTAACGACGGCATGAAAGCATTGGCCATTACCGATCACGGTAACATGTTTGGTGTTAAAGAATTTATCAATTATATCGGCAAAAAGAATAACAAAGTTATTGATAATATCAAGACCTTAAAATTCGAAATCGAAAATCTGCGAAAACAAGAAAATTCAAGTGAAACAGAGGTACAAATTTCGGAATTGGAGGGTCGGATTCGAGATGCGGAAAAAAGTCTTTTTAAACCGATCGTCGGATGCGAAGTGTACATGGCTCCCGGGAGTCGCCATGAAAAGAAAAAAACCGATAAACCGAGTCGTTATCACTTGATATTGCTGGCAAAAAATAAAACGGGATACCATAATTTGGTAAAATTGGTATCGCTCGGTTTTATCGAAGGATTTTACGGTAAACCGCGTATCGACAGGGAAATACTGGAAAAATATCGCGAAGGGTTGATGGTTACTTCCGCATGTGTTGCCGGTGAAATCCCGAGAAATATTCTTTGGGATGATTTGGCCGCGGCCGAAGAGGTTCTTTTGTGGTACAAGGAACGGTTCGGCGACGATTTTTACCTCGAATTGCAACGTCATCGGACCAATAAGCCCGGGGCCGCGACGGATTTTTTCCAAAAGCAGCAAATTGCAAATGAACAACTGATTAAGTTGTCGCAAAAACACGGCGTAAAGGTTATTGCCACCAACGACGTTCATTTCGTAAACGAAAACGAAGCCGAAGCGCATGATCGCTTGCTCTGCATCAGCACGGCAACGGATGTAAACGAGGTCAATCGATTACGTTACAGCAAGCAGGAATGGTTCAAGACGCAAGCCGAGATGAATGCCGTATTTGCCGATGTACCCGAAGCCTTGGAAAATACGGGCGAGATTGTCGATAAGGTGGAACTTTACGATATCGACAGCGCTCCGATTATGCCCGATTTTCCCTTGCCGGAAGAATTTACGGATGCCGATGAATATTTGAAACATCTCACTTACGAGGGTGCAAATAAACGTTACGGAGAATTGGATGATACCGTAAAAGAACGCATCGATTTCGAGTTGGATACCATCAAAAAAATGGGTTATCCCGGATATTTTCTGATTGTGCAGGACTTTATCGCAGCAGCCCGTAACATGGGTGTTTCGGTGGGGCCGGGGCGCGGTTCGGCTGCAGGTTCGGCCGTAGCTTACTGCTTGCGCATCACCGATATCGATCCCATCAA
>JAVBNP010000206.1:0-7660 GCA_031551455.1 Bacteroidales bacterium
GATTGGTTGGAATATCACCCGTATGATCGGGAAGTGTCATCCGATCATTTTTACATCCGTTTGAGCAACGACATTCGGGATGAAATATTCCATATCGATATCAACGACAGTTTGGTGGGCGCCGATTATAAATATTTGTCGTGTATGTTGGGTTGTTACTTCGAAGATATCATTAGCCAAACGGGTATTTGGACTTCATTTATTCAAGCTCATTTCAAGTTGTACGGAAATTATCTTCCGTTTTACGACACCAAAACAGACTACAATCCCGGTGAGATTAATCTTGTTGATATTCAATTTTTGATTTGGCATTTTTGTTCGAATCTTTCCATACACAATCGATTAATCGATCCGTATTCGTTGGATAACGAAGATATGGCCCGTATTGTTTACGATCGATTGGATGAAGAATCGGGTCGAGCTCCGAGAAACGAAGATTTGAAAAACGCATTGTTTTTGGCCCCCGATTCGAATATATATCAAGTAACGGCCCTTTTGGATTTTTTTCTTTTCAAATCATACCTCAACCGATATTACATGGCGATTTTGACGGAAGAAGCCGTCATCGAAATCAAAAATCAAAAAGGGGTTAATAAGTCAAATATCGAACCATTGATTCGTGACAAACGTACGGATTTGCTGTTCAACGCCGTCAGTCCTCTTTTGGCGAAACGATCCGGAGAAATACTGGCCGATTGGGTCGGCGAATCGCATCCGCTGCATCAAAAGTTGGTCAATATTTCGAAACGAAAAAAAGGAATATTTCGCTACATGGGATCCTCCTCCACGCATCTGCAAATGGAACATGTTGCATCGGGATTGACCATCGATGTTAATGCGGCGCTCGATTTCGTCGGGGCGAGTTCGTGGATTCCGGAAAAGACCGTCGTAAAAATGGGATTTACGGAATGGGGCGATGATTTATGGATAACGGGTATTCCCAGACATGTGAGCGATTTAGAAAAAATTAAACCGGACATTCGCGAAAACTATCTTTTTGCGCCGGTAGCATCGCAATTGGGTGTCGTGCGGAGGCAAGAAGATTGCTTTTTTGAAATAAGCAAAGGTGATCGTTTGATATTTTTTGATCATCAAAAAAGCGTTTTCACGTTTGTTGATGAGATATGGGAATCGTATCACCGCAAATACGGAGCCGACAGCATGGACCGGAAATTGTTTGACGTAAATAAGCTGACGTTCGGGACGGATGACGATTCGGAAAATATTGCGGTATATTTCAATTCGAACGCGGGACCGGAATTTTACCCCGACATGGCTCGATGTATTTCGGTTCCCCGAAATCCTTATTTTGACGAAAAAGCCGAAGCGGATATCGAAGATTTATTGTTTAGTGAATATATCAGTGCGTCGTTTGTTGCTTATTTGATCGAAAATAAGCTGATTGAAACCGAGCCGCTTTTGGGAGAAAGCGGATATGTATATATTTGGAATAACTACGATTTTTTGTTACGTTACTGCAAAAAAGAACATTACAAAAGCGAGCCTGAAGTATTTTTTGCAGAATAAAGGGCAGGTTGTTATTTCCGGCAGCACGACTATAAATCGGTAAATTGCAAAAGTACATTCATCACGCGAATATCATTAGCGATGTCTTATGATTTTAAAGTAATATGCATATAATTAGGAGAAAAGAAAATAGTTGTTTTACTTTGATATATCATATACTAAATAAATATAACTAATACATTTCTCGTTATTCGATGAATATTTTAAATTTCATTTCCGCTTTGTCGATAAGTTGTTGCGTTGCCTTATCGATTTTTTCAAATGTTTCCGGAACAATCGTTTTGTGCGCAGAATATGTCCTTTTCCATATTCCGATGACTTTTCCGTCTTTTACGATAACGGGTCGGAAAATACCGTTGCTTGAAACGGCTTTTCGATTGTTTTCCGGCGGAAGCACGGCCGTTCGATCTTTATAACCGATAATGTATTCGTCGAATGCAGGCAACAAATGAACCGTACTTTCGGTTGCAAAGGGACGGTAATCAACATTCGGTATCCAATATGTTTGCGAATCAATTGTTTCGGAAACAAACTCCGATTTCACCGATTCCAATCCGCAACGAGCTTCCGCGACGGATAAACCCGACCACCAAACAAAATCGTTCAATGTGGCGGGACCATGTCCGGTGAAATACTTTCGCGAGAGTTTTGCCAACGTTTCATCTTTATTTGTCGGTTTTGTTTCGGGAACTCGCTCATCCAATAACGCATAGGTGTGTTTTTTCCCGCGCATGGCACCGCTGCACACAATCCCGTTTAATTCGGCTCCCATAAAAAGATGATACATTTGAGATGCATTTACTTTTATATTACTTGCTTCGAGTATATTCATTAATTCTTCTCGCGTGAGATGATTGTTTCCTTCCAACGCTTTTTGAATTATCCGATACGCTTTAACGTAAAATTTCTCATCGATTCCGAGTTCGCGATCTCTCGATTTCATCGACGACATGATGCGATTCGCCGTCAGTGGTAACAATTCGCGGATATCTTCCGGCGCAACGAAATGCCAAGTAGGTCGTAACAGGTGTGTTCTGAGGATTTCACCGTTATTGAAAGCTTCTTCCACCGCTTTATCCGTACATCCGGGAAGGCGGATGCCGATAGCCCATTTGGCCATGTTGAAATCCTGCGCCTGCATGATTCCGAACCGCGAAACGATTTGTTGCGGCGTCGTGCAATTCGTCCCCGAAAGTTGCTGATTGATCGGTCGCATGCCGGGAATGTTTGTATGGTCCATCATATCCGAGTCGATAAGTTTTGTTTCAAAAATTCAAAAATAAAATTGCATATAATGTTTAACCACAGATTTTTTTACGATTAGCATATTTGCGAAAACAAATCCCGAAAATTCGTTTATATTCGGATACAAGGTTGTACTTCCCGTTATTTGGCAGGCAATATTCGTTTCATCAAGTCGACAAATATGGCAGCCATCCGTTGCTGAACATACGATCCTTCGCCGCGGAAAGGGTGAAATCCGTATTTTACCTCGTCAATAATTTGTTCATCAATTGCGCAAATCAAGCTGTATTGTTCTTTGGTGACCGGATGGAGCGAATTTTTCGAAAATCCGATGTATTTATCAAATTCCACAAGCGGCAGACCCCATTTTTCGGCAAGTCGCCGTACGGAAGTATTGTATGCTACCCGGGCATCGTGCCAATCAGTACACAATACAATTACGGCCGGCTTACCCGACTTACTGTTGTAGTATTTCGAATTCGGATCGTTTCGCAATTCGTAGCATTCGGTGATATAACGTTTGATCACATAGTCAAATGCCGCGGCATAGTTTGTTCTGTTGAAAGGCGTTCGGTAGTCCGTATAGTTTTCGAGCAATTCAGTTTCGTTGCAAATATCTTTATCGTGCACGTGCATAATGACCAATGCGTCCAACGTTTCCAATTCCTGTTTTGAATATAATGTACCGACAGACATTCGATTGGCCGTATTGGCAATGGCTTCTCCATCTGCGGCGCGATTGATGGCATTGGCATTTAATGCCGCGCAACCCATTTCGAACCACTTATTTTGAGGTGATGCAAAAGATGCGCCGGTCAGTAAAATAGTATACTTACCTGATTTTGCGGGTCGGTCGGTTTGGGCTGTCGCGGTATAAAAACCCAAAAACAAAAATACGATTAAGCGAAATTTTTTCATAAGACTTTTATTTGATTGAAAATAATTGATGAATCGGACAAATATCTTTAAACATCAGCTCGTGGAATATTCGGTTTTTCAAAAAGCAAATATACAAAGTTGTATATTTTACGGGATAAAATGAAACTTTATTTATTCAACATTTTGTTGTATGTCGATTCCGATTGTGATCGTTTACGGATTCCTTTATTTTCGCATACTCGGAATGTGATATTCGGCGAATTATAAGCGTGATACGGCATTTGTAAAAAATGGAAAAACGTTAAATGGAATGCATAATGTGTTTATCTTTGCCGAATATTTTAAAACAAAAAGCATGAAAAAGTTTTTTTTTGTAGTATTAATGTTTGTGGCGGGAAACGTGTTTTGCCAAACGAGTCAAAGTACAGCGTTGGATAAAGAGCAAGAAAAAAAGGTGAAAAGCATTCATAAGCAGGTGCAAAAACAACACGATGAGGTGATTAATCATCCCACCATGTCGGCGGAAGAGAAAAAAAGTCGTATTTATGCAACAAAAGATGAAAGAGATGCACAATTGGCGGATGTGATGACTCCGGAACAAGCGGCGGCCGTTAAAGCCAAGGATCCCGTCAATTGGGACAAAGCCATCAGCAAAGTCGACAAACAAGAAAGTACCAAGAGAAAAGCCGAACGGGATCAAAAATTGAAAGAAGTTGACAAACAAGCAAAAGATCTTGACAGTCAGCAGGGTGATGTCAAAAAACAGATGGACGATTTGAAAAGGAAACAAAAAGACCTCGATGAACAACAAAAGGCATTGAAACAGCAAAAGAAGGATATTAATGCCCAATATAAGTGATTTAAATTGCGCCATTGTTTGTTTGTAAAACAACAAACTTAAAAATACTCGGGAACATCGATAATTTGCGGCGATGTTCCCGAGTTTGTTTTGTATGTGTTGATTGGTGCGTACCGGAAATTGGAACGGCGACAAAATCGAGAATTTGAATATTATTTAAAAAATAATACCAATAAAATAGTTTTTTTAACGACAAACGTTAGTTTTGCAATAATTATGAGCATTCCGGGCTTAAAAAGTTTTTATGCTTTTCTCCGGAAAAATTCACAAAAACGTTTGTTTATGAGTCAAAATTATGATCGCATTGCGCAATTGGAAGAGGAGAATCGTCTTTTAAAAGCACGATTGGATCGAATGCGGGAAAGTTTTCTGTACCCGGAAACATTGAACAATTTGTTTACATGCGACAGAGAAGCGGTGTTGTCTGTCGTTAAGAACGGTAACATAATCGTTGATGCGATTTCCGACAGTATTTCCGCTTACGGATATTCGCCGGAGGATTTTACTTCGGGTAAACTCTCGTTGGGCGACATCATACATCCCGATGATTTTCGGAACGTCGTCGAATATACTGCCGCGCAAATTCAAAAGGGTGTCAAAAGTTTCAATAACGATTGTCGACTCATCACCGGGTCGGGCGAAACGGTTTGGGTGACGAGCGTTGCCATACCCGAATATGATCGGGAAGGATATGCAACCCGTTTTTTGGTAAAAATAAGGGATATCGACAAACGCAAACAGTATGAGGATAAATTGCTGGATTCCAACGAAAATTTGTTTGTTACGCTCAAAAGTATCGGCGAAGCAATAATACTAACCGACGCCGACGGTCACATCGAACGATTGAATTGTGCCGCCGAAAAATTATTAGGCATCATCAACCAAAAAGCCAAACAAAAACAACTGTCCGAAGTAATACAATTTTGTTTTTCGGCCGATTTCGATACTCCGATCGATCCGCTGGAGATGGATGCCGAAGTGTGTAAAATGGAGCAATGCAACGAAATTTTCATGAGATGCAATATCGGTAATGACTACTACCGTGCTTCGTGCAATGTTTCGCCCATTTATACCGGAAAGTACAAAAACGTGTTGACGGGATATGTGTTGGTGGTGAAAGATCTTACCGCTTTGTACAACATGTTGCAGGAAGCTCGGGAGAGCAAAATCAAAATGCAGGAAAGCGAAAGCACCATGCGCGGTATCTTCGATCACTCGGCAGACGGCATTTTGCTTATTGATCACCGCGGAATCATTAGAGAGTGGAGCCGCAGTTACGAAAAAATGACCGGTATTTCCAAAAAAGAAGCTATCGGAAACAGCGTTTGGGATGTGGTGTCTTCCACGCTCCCTCCGCAGCAGAGTGAACAAGAGCAGACAAGATTACGCGGCGAATTGGATTCGTTGGTCACCGATATGCGGCAAAAAATGATTACTCGTTATGTGATGCATCAGCAAACAGGCAAATTGAGAATTATCAACGTGTTGTATTTTCCCGTAATCATGCCGGGTAGAGTAATGTTAGGCGGCATAAGTCGTGACGTTACCGACGAAGTGTATTCCAAGGAACTTCTTCGACAGAGCGAACAGAGGCTGAGAAACAGCAACGACATGATGGAAAGTATATTGAAAACCGTTCCCACGCCGCTTTACGTAAAAAATAAGCAGGGTGTTTACATCGAATGCAACGATGCATTTTCCGATCGGTTCGGGTTGAGCAAAAAACAAGTGATCGGAAAGACAGCTTTCGATTTATTCCCAAAAGCTGCCAACCAAATAAACGAAACAGATTTCAAATTGCTGAACGAAGGTAACAATGCTCCGATCGAAACTACAATTACCGAGAATAATGAACTTATCGAATGCATTATCCATCGGGGCGTATTCCGGAATAACGGACAAGCGGAAGGTATCGTGGGGGTAATCACGGATATCTCGAAATTAAAAAATGCCGAACGGAAGCTTATCGTTGAAAGGGATCGGTTGGGAATATTGGTCAAAGTGTTGCAAATAATTCAATCTGCCGAAAATATTCTCGATGCATTGAATATTTCACTCGAAGAAATAGGCCGATATGTCGATGTGAGCCGTGTGTACATTCTTGAAAACAATGCGGATAATACCACTGTTAACTGTATCTGCGAGTGGTGCAATGAAGGAATTTCTTCCACCATCGGCGAAATGCAAAATGTACCGATCGCCCGTTTTCAAGGTTGGTATGACGCGTTTAACAAAAACGGATATTTGCGGGCATCCGATATTACCGTTTTGGATTCGGAAGTTACCGAAATATTAACCGGACAGGAAATTCTGTCGTTGTTGGCCATTCCGCTTGCGGTTAACGGAAATCGTTACGGAATCGTGGGATTCGATGATTGTCGGACGCATCGCCGATGGGAACAAAACGAAATGGAATTGCTTACCGTTTTGTCGCAAATCATATCCTCCGCCACGCGGCGCCATCGTGCCGAGACCGAGATTCGGTTGTCCCGCCAAACCTTGCGTACGATACTCGACAACATCGATGCCAATATCTATGCAGCCGATTTCGATACGCACGAGATCCTTTTTGCCAACAAAACCATCAAAGACGCCATGGGTTACGATATTGAAGGTAAAACATGTTGGAAAATGTTGCAAAAAAACGAAAAAGAGCCATGTACATTTTGTCCGAACCCGTATCTTCGCGATAAACAAAATCGTCCCACGGGACTTTATCGATGGGAGCATCACAACGAAAATCTCAAGAAATGGTACGAATGCAGTGATGCGGCCATTGAATGGGTCGATGGTCGCATAGTGCACATGGAATACGCTACCGATATTACTGCCCGGAAAAAAGCCGAAGAAGCCTTGCGTCGATCCGAAGAAATGTATCGTCAATTGACCGTAGCCTCGCCCGATGCCGTCGTCGTATGTATGCCGGGAGGACGAGTGCGTTTTGTCTCGCCTCAGGCAATGGAGTTGTTCAACGTGGGAAAAGGCGTTAAAGTCGGAACTTTACACATACAAGACTACATTCATCCGAATGATCGTTGTTTGGCAAACAAAATATTGAGTGCACAAGTGAAAGATAATACGGCCGTCATGACACAATTGTTGTTGATTCGCCGGGACGGTTCGGAATTTTTCGGCGAAATATCTTCGACA
>JAVBNP010000105.1:0-7194 GCA_031551455.1 Bacteroidales bacterium
AATGCTTGGCATAATTGTTTCCAAACCAAGCGTCCCGATTTGATCTTATTGATGAAATAAGAACCTGTTTGTTTGCGCGAACGCGATCTTGTTGAGATGAATGTTGAAGTTTTCATGACTTTATTTTTTATGGTTATTTTAATGATTGATTTTACTTGATTATAAGCAACGGGCGTGCCAAAAGGCATAAATAGCTATAAATAAGCGATGTGAGCAAATGCACTTTCCATAAAATCGTACGGTTTTGATACACCAACTGTCCGATTTTGATCCGTTTCGTGAAATAACGAAAATAACCGCGGATGCAATTAAAGCCGATCTTCTCGAAATTGCGGAAAAGTTAAAATCTGTTGTAAATTTTGAATCAACTAAAAAATGCTTGCAATCGGCCGTGTTTATTATTTCCGCAAATCTTCCATTCCCGAAGCCGACAAGTTGAGCCGATATTGATCGCCTCGAAGCGTTTGCAGAACACAGACCTTTTTTTTGTATTCCAGTTTGTAGATGTAGTCTTTATTAACCAAATGGCTTTTACCGGCACGAACAACGGATGTACCCGTCAGCTTATGTTCGATTTCGCCCAATCGCTCAAAAATGGTTTCCTCCTTACCCGTAGCCAAAAACATGTTGCAATAATTTCCGTCAGCCGTTATGTACATGATATCCGAAGCTTTGAGCAACAGGGTCGAATTAAACGTATGAAAACCGTATGTTTCGGGCAACGACGGAACGTTTTTCGACGATCCGTTTTGTTCGTTAATCTTATCCCGCACTTTCTTGACGGCTCGCGAAAGATCAAGTATGTCGATGGGTTTAAGAAGATAGTCCACCGCGGCGAATTTGATGGCTTTAAGAAGATATTCGGACGTGTCGTACGCGGTGGTAAAGATAATATAAGGCAGCACGGTAACATCCCGTAACTGTTCCAACAACCACATCGCATCCTTTTCCTTAAGTTGTATATCCAAGAAAAGAACGTCGGGTCGATGCATCAATACGGCTTTTATTGCGTCGGCGGCATCCTCGCATTGCGCAACCACTTCCACATCGGGATGGTATTCGGCCAGCTTTTGAACCAAGGTCAAACGCGGAAACAATTCATCTTCGACCACAACAGCTTTCATAATGCGACAGATCAAGATGACAAAGTTATGAGTTTTATCGAAGTAACTTCTTTTTTCGAAAATTTTACGACTTCGTTTTCCGTTTTATGCAAAAGACATTTATCAAAACCCGAAAGATATGATCAATTATATCTGAAACCTTTCGGAATTTCTATTTCCACTCTTGTTCCGCAGGCTCGGGATTGTCCGTCGGTGAGATCGATAAACCGCTGCGTTATTTTGACGTCGTTGGTTTGATTGTAAAGATCAATTTGCCGGGAGAGGATACCGAGTCCCTGTCCGGTACCCTTCGTTTGAAGGCGCTCGGCTTCGACGCGACCGATACCGTCATCTTCAATAACAACCAATACTTCGTCGGCCGTCAACGGATCAACCGTAATGTAAATATGCCCCTTATCCTTTTTTGCCCGCAAACCGTGTTTGAGCGCGTTCTCGCAATGAGTATGCAAAATCATGTTGGGTAAAAGAATTTCCTTATCCACATCCGACGCCACCGTAATGCTGAATTCGAATTGCTCGCCGTAACGCATTTTTTCCAATCCCAAATAAAGTTCCGCGTAACGTATTTCTTGCGCCAACGTGCGTGCGGGTTGATCGACATCGCGCAACGTCAGATTGGTAAACGACGAATACATGGCTAAATATCGATTGGCTTCTTCTTTGGAAAAGTTCATGATGTAATATTCGATACCGGCCAATACGTTGGCATTGAAATGCGGAATGGATCGTAATCTGACTGATTGTATTTGCAAATTATTCAATTGTTTTTGACGTTCCAGAGTCTTGATTTTTTCGATATTCTTTCGACTTGTGTAACGGTAAACCATATAACCGCCGAAAAACAACGGCACAACGATGCAGATTGCCAAAAACCACCACGTTTGCCAAAAAGCGGGAAGAATCACAAACGATTGGCCGATGACGGCTGTTTCGGTTCCCGGGACACCCGAATCGGCTTTGAGTTGAAACTCGTAACGACCGGGCGGCAGGTTATTGAACACGACTTCGACGGCTTGCTGCGGCTGCGACCAATCATCTTGGAATCCGACCAACCGATAGCGATAGCGGGTATTACCTGCAGCCGAATAACAAATACCGATAAAATTAAATTTCACGTTCTTGTCGCGGTATTTAAGTTCCGCAAATTCGTTCCGTACATCCGTCCATCGGATATTATCGTCGGAGCGTTGCATGGACTTCAAATAAAGTAACGGAGCGGGTTGTTCGTGCATTAAATCGGACGGACGAAACATGGTCATGTGTTCCATCGTCAACACGTAAACGTTTCCCGAGTCATCTTCGGCCATGTTGGAATTGAATGAAGCATTACCCGTGAATCCGTTGTTGTAATTGTAAAATACCATATCGGGGTGTGCGGGCGCAGACAAATATATTCCTTCGAGCGTTGCCACAATCAACGTACCGCTTTTGGTAACATGTATGCCCCGTATTTGTGTACCGGGAAAAGTACGAACCAATCGAATGTGATCGGAAGAACAGGCATACAAACGGTTTCCCGCATTAAACCAAATTGTCCCCGATTGGTCGGCAACGATTAAAAAACTGCCTTTCAAACTGTCGCCGGCCATCAAACGGATGTCGTCGTCATCAACTACCGTAATTCCTTCCGATCCGGTAATCCACAGTCGTCCGCGTCTGTCCGAAACCGTCTGCCGGGGCTGTTGTTTCAAATCTTGACGCGTAAGCGTCCGAACCACGGCGCCGTCCGGCTGAAAAACAACCAATTTCCTGTTACTCACGGCAACCAAGTTACCGTCCGGAAGTGCCGCCGTGTAATTGTACGTATCGTTGGGGAGATTGAGGTAACGGAACCGCTGATCCCGATATGCGATGAGAACACTCGGTTTAAAAACAAGCATATCGCCCTGTATGCAGGGAAAAGGATGAAAATAATTACCGTGCGGATGCGCCGGATAATGTATTTCCTCTTGTTTTTCTCCCGTAATGCGAATCAATCGACCGTTGAGCGTACCCGCCCAAAGACGATTGTCTCGATCGACAAGCACCGACCGTATTAAATCGTCGGGATCCCGAACAACGTAATTTTTGAAGTGCATTCCGAAAAAACAATACAATCCTCCGTAACTTGCAACCCAAAGATTTCCTTCCCGATCCGAAATCATGTCGGTAGGATTAACCAACCCGTCGTATACGGTTTCCAATCGACCACCATCGTATCGGTAGATGCTTTCCGAATCTTTAATAATAAGTTGCCCCGTTTTATTGATCAATCCGAAGACACCCGATCCGCGTGAAAATTCATGTTTGCAAACTCGCCGCAAACTGCCCGCGCGATAGTCGTAAAGTCCGTTCGTCCCGATGACCCACATTCCGTCCCGATGCGGAACAAACGATATAACGACATCGGTGGCAACGGAATCGAGCATCACGCCGTCTTCATCAAATATACCCATTACATCCGCGCTTACCAAAAAACGTTGGTTCTTTTGATCCCAAAAGGGCATCTTCAAATGATCTTGAAGCAGCAGTTTATCATGTGTCCAAACTTTGGTTAACCCCGAATCGCCGACCGCATATACCGCCCGTTCGGTTTCATCGTTATTTTCATAAACGGCATATCCCGGAGGCAAATTGCGAGAAATGAACGAACGCAAAAACATGTTTTCGGTAAGCGTTACTTTCCGAACGGAGTCGTCTGCGAGCGACACGACATACATCGCACGATGCGTAAAAGCTCTTATTTTGCCGTCGGGCGCTTCCGTAATGCGATAAACGGCAACTTCGGAATCGGATATGACGGAACGAAACTTCAAGCCGTCGTAGCAGGCAAGACCGTTATTCAACCCCATCCATAAATATCCTTTACCGTCTTGATACAAGCAATTGATCATCATGTCCGGCAAACCGTCCCGTACGGTATATTTTCTGCAAGCATACTCCGTCTTCAAATAGTCCTCCGCCCATACCGCGGTTGTACAACAAAACAATATCCCGACAAAATATACCCGAATGACGTTCGGCATCTTCATAATTTCAAAAAAGTTAATTCATCCGACAACCGTCGCAATGCAAGTGCGTAAATAAATCTCGAACCTTCATTATCTTTTTATCGTTCAAAGGCAAGAGCTACCCCGTTGCCGTAAAATTTCGGATCGACTTTCAAAGATAAAAAATATTCGCGAAGCAAACGACCAATACTCCGTTTTATGTCACGGAAACGGAGAGGATACGATTGTTTGTTTGCATCCTCCCCGATATCGATGCAATGCCTCGTTTTTATTTCTTTTTCTTGTACGTGATATTATATATCGTTACTTGACCGGTATACGATTTTTGGGGTTCGCCGAATTCGTTGTACGATTCTTTTTGTCGGATGATTGCCGGATAGTCGTTGGCGTCGTATGTAAATTCGTATTCCTGCAACAAATCGAAATATTTGTCGTTGGTTTCCAACCGATATGCATTGTTTACGTAACTGAGCGCAAAAGGAGTCGTCGTGTAATCGGCAAAGGACACGAGAAACCATCGAGGCATATTCACTCCGCTGAATACTCCCTGGTGATTATCGGATTGCACGACCGTGGTGTTGTAAGGCGTCCCGATGGTTCGATAATTACCCTTGCCGTCGTAAGTGATGTTTGACGTCAACTTTCCGGCGCCGACAACATTTTCCATTTTATACGCACTGCCGTTATCGTCCAAATAATATATGGTAACATCGGAAGAATAATCGGTGGCTTCGGTTGCCGTTACAACCTTACTAAGGTACGAATACCTGACCGTATTATCCAATACAACTCCATCTTGATAAAGTTGATTATGTAAATACAACCGTTTGCCGACGAGTCTCCCCTCAAATTCATCATATTCCATGGAAGTAACATAATTCAATTCGTCATCGTAATAAAGCTGCACCGACTGCAAACGATAGTCGTCGGTATAGTGATACACGTAACGACCGAATGTATTATCTTCCGTCACGAAAGTGATCTCCGAAGGAACATAATTCCCGGTGATTTTCACCGGAACAAACTCGTCATCGTGCGCCCTGTTGCCCGAAAGTCCGATCTCTTTGACGGTTTCGTCGAGATTGGTCAACACAAACTTGAGCTCGGCTTGATCCTCAATAACCGTCCCCGTTACTTCAACCGATGCCGAAGCAGCCTTCAATGAGGTTTTGGCGCCGGTAATTCGATAGTGCCCGTTGGCGAACGATACGTCGATATCGCAACTTACCGTTCGGAAATCGGCAATGCGCGCAACCGTCAGCACGGCTTTATTCTTGTCTTTCTAAGCGATTTCGAATCCGGCCGACGATATTTCCGAAAATTTGCCGAGGTATGTACCCGCAATATCTTTCGCATAATCCGTTACCGTCGGATCCGGGGTCGGATCAGGTTCTTTTTCCCGCTCGGGATCATCTTTTGAACACGCCGCCAAAACAAACAACAACATCGTGCTATAAAACAGCATGTAGCTTATCGCCGATTTTCGATTTTCGATTATTTTTTTCATGATGAAAAAGTTAATGAGATTTTAAAAAGTACCGATCGAAAGAAACGTCAAACTATTTTACCCTCATCCGTTCCCAGTCACCGCTCAAACTCGGGTCATGGTTGGGATTGTAAGTACTGTTTCCCGGCGCATATACGGTTTGCCCCAATCCGTTGATCCAGCCTTGCGCTCTGTAAGTTGTTTCCACATGTTCATTACCCGAAGAATCCACAAAACGTTCCTGTCCCGTCAATACATCACCCCATTTTTCGTGCGTCCTCGACGTTGTTTCCCGACGCTCATCAATGACGCTTTTTTGCGATTCCCGCGCCCTTGCCCCCTGTTGTGCATATCTTCGCGCCGCTTCGCTTGTATTGACAATGCTCTCTTTTGTCCCTTGTGCGATGGATTCACGAAGTTTGGCTTGAGAGCTGATCCATTTAGGATTATTGTCGAGAGATGTAACAACGGCTTCCACCTCCCGTATATCCTTATCGGTCGCACCTTTGGGATTCCTTTTCGACACAACCGCCAATGGAAGCCAAATACAATTATTCCCGTTATACACGGTGTATTGCAACGCGCAGGCAAAAAGTTCTTCCACTGCTTTTCCCCGCGCATCAATATATGCGATGCTCACCTCCGCTCCATCACATTGTTGCGTGATGCCGTATTGACCGGTTGATTGTTGCGGCACCGGCACCTGTTTCGCCGTCAACACCGTTAATTGTTTCACCGACGAACGAAACTTCGGAATTACCAATTTTTGCAAAAAGTCAAGTGCCGAAACAGGTTCCATGACCACGGAACCCAAATAAACATTACCCCGTCCGTACAATTGAAGCGCATGTTGCGACCAAGTGTATTGCTCCATGGGAAAAAGCTCCACTCCCTTGGTATTATCCCCGTTGGCTGCTTTCAGCCAAAACTTGCACGGCGTGGACGGATTATTGAAATCCCATACAATGTCGCAAGCCGCTTTCCAATCGGCGGGAGTCTCAATTTTCAAAGCATCCATCTGCAGCCACGGATCCCGAAACCAAACGGTTTTGCCTTTACCAACCGTGTTCATGCTCGCATTATTCGACGCCGTTTGTGCCTGTCCGTTGCATCCCGTCGTACAACAAAGCATAAAAAGGAGCGTCGACCGAATAATAACCGTTAACTTGTTCATGGCGATGATTATTTTTGATGTTAATATTGTCCGTTACGAGACAAATTTACGATCCCGAGACAAGAAAATGACCCGAAAACGGGACGTATACACGAATTGCCTCCGCAGAGACACAAACATCTTTCGGTAATACATGAAATGATCATCGTACCCGATCAATCGATATCCCCAAGCGGTCCGAAGTCGAAAATTTCATCCCTACGTAAACCGCGATATTACCATTACCGAACACGACGGCAGATTTAACCGGTCGTATCCGCAATTATTTATCGAAAAATACGGGATTATTTTTATTTCCGTGTGCGCACCCGGAAATAAAAAATGTCTGGTTTATTCGTAGATTTATGCTGATTTTTGTAACACATTTTCCGTGTGCGCACACGGAAAATGTTTTGACGGCTGATCCATTTGATGATAAGC
>JAVBNP010000205.1:0-16815 GCA_031551455.1 Bacteroidales bacterium
CGAAAGTATAGATGTTGCAAAGATGCAGGAACAGTGTCGGGTCTACACCATGAGCATTACACGCTTCTCCCACTGTCGCAACATCACCGGAACTGTGTTTGATCTCAAACAAGTCAAACAAATTCTTTCTGCGGAAATTATCTTTCAAGATAACCGACATCTGTGTCGACAATGTGTAATATGAACTTTTTTTGGACATTACAGCTTGAAATCCATTATAATGACTACAAGTATACGAATATTTACGCAATAAAAGTGTATCGAATGTTATATTTAATATGAAACATTCATTCCCGGGAAACCGGAAAATGTTTTTTTATGGGAATTTCTTTTTGCATACACAACAACAACTACAACAAATTTTATAAAATATTTGCCTGTTTGCGTATCAACGAGAATGAATAGTCACTATTATTGTGTAAATTATTCGATATCTGCTAATCGTATTTGTATGAAAAAAATCATCGATACCGGTGATCCTGTTGCTTTTCGAGACAAGGAAGAGCAAAAGGGACGACTGAAAATATTCCTCGGCATCCTGCCCGGAGTGGGAAAAACGTCGGCAATGTTACGGGCTGCTCAGTCCGAAGCGGCCAATGGTCGAAAAGTAGCGATAGGGATTGTTACGTGGCAAACCCGCCCCGATACCGTAGCATTAGCAAGCAATTTACCGGTAATACCGCCAATGATTATAGAGAACAATGAAGTTTCGAGTAAAGAAATGGATACGAATGCCATAATGGAAATGCATCCGGATGTGGTGTTGATAGCCGATCCTTCGCACACAAATGCCCCGGGAAGCCGCCACCCGAAACGTTACCACGACATACTGGAGATACTCGATACCGGTATTGATGTATACACTATATTGAATGTGATGCAATTGGAAAGTTATGCCGAATTTCGGTATGAAATTGCGGGACTTACCATACCCATCGTGCCTGACGAATTTTTGGGCAGGGCCGATGATGTGGAACTGATTGATGTTGAGCCCGACAAATTAGTGTGGCGCCAACGAGAAGGGAAAATACATATCCCAGGTATTCCGGATAAGCTGGTCGAAAGCATATACCGGGAGGAGAAAATTGCTGCCATCCGCAAAAGGTTCTTCCGCATGACAATCGACAGAGAGAACTGGTACAAACAGCCTTCGAAAATAAGGACGCGACTGCTTGCTCCCATTTGGTCCGATACAATTACTACCGAAGTCATCAGGCGTTCCAAAGCCATGTCGGTTACTGTCGATACTGACTGGGTTGCCTTGTATATCGAAACCGACCGTAAGCTGACCGACCAAGAAAAAGCCCGGTTGGAAGATAACATCAGGTATGCACGGCAATTAGGCGGTACATTGGTTACTTACACAGGTAACGATCCGGTGGAAGCCATCATTGAAGTGTCGCACCGGGAAGGGATTTCGCACATTATGCTCGGAAAAACAAACCGCGGACGGATTGTCGGTGCCCGAAGAAGAAACTACCTGAAACGATTGTTGAAATATAGCGGGCATTTCAACATATCCATTATTTGCGGGGAAACGCCCCGGGATAAAAAGAAACATTTATTCAACATCAACAGGCCCATTCCCGGACTTGGAAATAGGCTAATAACAGTGATAGCCGGTTTGATCACCGGGATGCTGTGTACCGTGCTCGATAATAAGATTTCGAATGATGCCCCGCCTTACATTGTCCAATTGTTATTGTTCATGTTAGCCGGTCCCATGCGTGCAAATTCGGGCTTGGTAGCAACCGCATTAGCGTTACTGGCCGGTATTGTCTTTGTTATACCGCCGATAACTGCTTTTCCGATTGATTTCGTTCGGGATGCACCGACGTTGCTGTTGTTTTGTACGATCTCTCTGCTCAACGGTTTTCTTACGGTAAGACTCAGAACCCATGAACGTGAAACATTTCGGCGCGAAAAACAGACCAATGCTCTATTCCAACTCACCAAAAAACTTTCGGAGGCAAACGACATCGGAGAAGTAGTGGCAACAAGCACAGAAAATATTCTGAGGTATTTCGACGCCGCGGCATTCTTTATTTTCCGCAATGCCGACTACCAATTGGCGAATTTCAAATACGCCCCGCCGGGAATGGAATTGCCCGAAAAAGAAATGAAAGCGGCCGTATGGGCATTCGATCATGATAAACCGACCGGTCGGTTTACCGATATTATGTCTTCGGGTACATATACTTTTTATCCGTTAAACGGAAAAGGCATGAAAATAGGTGTGTTGGTCGCAAAACTTGATAAACCGTTCAGCGGCAAGGATAATATTTCGTGGGACGCTTTCCTGTCGCAAATCTCTCAATCGTTGGAACACCGCTACTTGGAGATGACCACACGTCGTACCGACCTCTTGAACGAGTCGGACAGGTTGTACAAAACGCTTTTCAATTCCATTTCGCATGAACTGCGGATACCGATTGCTACCATTATGGGCGCTTCGGATGTGATGCTCGAATCGAAGCCTCCGGAACATATCCGGACGGAGTTGTTCGGAGAAATACTGTCTGCATCGCGACGCCTCAACAGGCTGGTGGACAATCTGTTGAATATGTCGCGGCTCGAATCGGGACGGATAGCCGCACATCCCGACTGGTGCGATATTCGCGACCTGTTCAACTGTGTAGCAGACTCCCTGCAGGAAGAACTCCGTCCTTTCCGCTTCGAAATGACGGTTCCCGAGTCGATGCCCTTGGTCCGTATCGACTACGGCCTGATGGAACAGGCGGTGTTCAACCTGATATACAATGCCACCCTGTATGCAACTCCGGGAACGGATATTGAGTTGAGTGCCTGCTATGACAATGATTTTCTGGTGATACAGGTGGCCGACAGAGGCCCCGGTTTCGATCCGGCCTCGTTGAAATGCCTGTTCGACAAATTTTGGCGGCCGAAAGACGGTAAAACCGGAGGGCTCGGTCTGGGTTTGTCCATCGTGAAAGGATTTGTGGAAGCGAATAACGGCGTCATCTATGCTCAAAACAGGGAAGATGGCGGCGCATGTTTCACCATCATGATATTCATGGAGAAATTGAACTTTGAAACGGATAAAGAACCATGGGCGGAAAGGGATTTGGCGTAAGCGATTGGTACAGTTATTTCTTTGGTTTAGTTACCACCAACATCCCGCAATAGGATGTTGGTGGTAACTAAGGTGCAGCTAAGTGTAACCCATAATCGAGTTGAACTAAGCCTATCGGCAACATTCATCATATAAGACAATTTAAGTACCAAGTTCTTTGATATTTAGATAAAAGATTTGTCATTTAGATAAGGTTTCATTTAATACTTATTCAAATGACAGATTTAAGAAAGAAGTACATCAGTTACATGCGGTACAAGAATTACAGTGTCCGTACCGAACTTAAAAAAGATGCAAACAAATTCTTGGAAAATGATTTATCTTGCGGCTATAAATATATTCCGGCGATACTTAAACTGTATGATTTTTATGACAACAACAGGAAAAAGTACAGAACATTTGATGATTTTTATCCAACCCTATTAAAAGTTTTTGAGGATAAAATATGACATTACAAAGGCATTTATTTTTTGGGGTATCTGCTTTTATTGTGTTAATTCAGTGACGGATCGCTTTCGGTTAACCGAAACAATCGTGACACCGATGCCACCCATTGCCTGAAATCGGCATCGGTGATGGATTTCAATAATTCGGGTATGTCTTCCGGACGGCAATAAACATGTCGCACCTGCTCATTCCTGATCGGTTCTTCCTTTTCGTAAATAACCGATAGTGCTAAAAGCTTTGCATATTTTTCATCGGTTTTCATGACTGTTGATTTTAAATTTTATTTACTTTTTGTCTCTTTTTTCGTAAGTCCTTTCAGGGCCTCGGTTGCCACCTTATCGTCGGGAGCAATCTCCAACACTTTTTTCCAATAGGAAATGGAAGCTTCCTTGTCATTCTGCTGGTAGTAATAATACCCCAGGTATTTATAACATTCCTGTAACTCGTCGGAATATTTCGAAGGATTGGTCTCCAATATCGTCAAGGCTTGTTCGTAGTACGGTTTGGCAAGCCCCTGTGTGGTTTCGGGGTCGAGCGAAGCCTGTACGCGAGCGCGCCAAAAATTGCCGAGATAACTGGATGGACTGAGTTCAGCCACTTTGGCGAAGTTTTGATCGGCTTTTTGGAACAAGCGTATCCGTTCCAGCGAATCCACATCCGCTTTAATTTCCATTTGTCCGCCGGCATAATAATAGTCGCGTCCGCAATAGAAATAATCGGTAGAACCCGGTTCGGCAACACTTTCGATGTATTTTTCGTAGAACATGCCTGCCATGACGTATTTTTTCATTGATTCGCAAGCTTGCGCCGCTTCTTTCAGAATCACACTTTTATCGGCCGGATCGGCTTCCAACGCTTTATTATAGTATTCGACAGCCAACGAATCCCGATTGTTTTTATTTAGGATACGGGCGTAATACTTGTAATCCGTGGCAATATGCCGGCTTTTCGGATCGTTCATGAAAAGAGACATGGCAACGAGTGCACGTTCATGTTCTTCCAGTTCGAACAAATTGTACCCCAACAATCGTTTCATTACCGAATTATCGGGATCTTTAACCAATACTTTTTCCACTTCGTCCAACGAATTTTTGTAATCTTTATTAAAGAAGAGGATGGAAGCGTATCGTGCATGATCGGCCGGATCGGCTTCACCCAACGACATGTAGCGGGCGTATGCTTCGGCGGCTTTACCTGCCTGTCCCTTGGCATAATACAATTCGCCCAATTGTTTATATGCCGGGGCGTACGTATTGTCCATAGCGATCAATTCATTGACGGTGATCTCGGCTTGTTCGGGGTTAACATTGGCGTAAATTTCGGCCAATCGCAATCGCGACGTCTTATTGCTTTTATCGACAAAAGCCGCCATATCGTATTTGCCCGCTGCTTCGCTCACATTCTTTTCGGCCATCAACATATCACCTTCGGCAATGTACGCACCGGCATACTCCTTGTCGAGGTCGTGAGCCTGATTGAAGTATTCTTTTGCTTTGGCGTACATCTTGTTAGCGACATAGGCATTTCCGATGGCGGTGTATATGGCGGGATCCTTTTTGGAAGTCCTGTCGATAAACGCTTTTTGCATTGTTGCTTCTGCTTCTTTTACGTCGGTTTTCAGCATCAGCTTACTTTTGCCAACGTAACAGAGGACAAAAGGAGGATCGGTTGCCAAACCGCGGTCGTAGTACATGGAAGCGGAATCGGTTTTCCCTCCGGCATAAGCAATTTCGCCGAGGTAATAATTTGATTCGCCGCTCGGGACTTGTGCTTTGAAATACCGACGGGCTTCGGCGTACATGCCGGCTTCAAAAAGTTCCGTGCCCTTGGAAGGTGTGCCGGCTTTTGTGTTCATGAATATCATCAGGAAACAACCCAATGATGCAAAAATTTTCTTATTCATACATATTCCGATTCAATGGTTTATTAATTCATTTTTTAACGATTTAGAAAGAGGCGGGGAAGTAAGACTTATGACATGAAAACAACAGAATTCTCTCCTACCTTTTCGAAACCGAATATAATCCGTACCCGTTACATTACGTGTTTAATTCGAACCTGATGGGTACGGTATACTGTACATATACGGGTTTTCCGTTCTGTCGCCCGGGTTTCCAATGCGGCATTTCTTTCACGACACGTACTGCTTCTTCGTCGCAATACTTATCGAACCCGCGGGCTACCTTCACTTGGGAGATGGTACCATCGATGCCTACCACAAACGTGATGAAAACCGTACCCGAAATACCGTTTTCCTGTGCGACTACCGGATAAACGACATTTTGTGCCAAATACTTCCTCATTTCATCCTCGCCTCCGGGAAATTCGGGCATCTGTTCCACAAAGGTGTAAACCTTTCCGGTGCCCGACGTTTCCGTTATCTCGTTTCGATCTTCGAGTTCGGCGATATCAAGTCCTGTTTCCTCGTTGGTTCCCTGCACATCTTTCACCGAAATACTCATGGCGGATTCGTTCAGTTGTTCTTGGGTTTTGATTTCGTCCTCGTCCTTCACTTCTTCGTCCTTCTTGATTACGGGCGGAGTGAATTTAATGGTACTCTTGAGCGGAGGCGGGGGCGGAGTGAAATTTTTCATGATTTCCTCTTGTTTCGGTGTTTCTACTTTGATGTCGGCCAACGAGGTCACCTCCACCATACGCTCTTTTTTCTTGGGAGCAACGGTGTCGATAATCGTGGGAATAGAAAGTCCGAGGCCGCATACCGCAACCACTATCACGAAGGCCAGCAGATGCCGACGCCCCGAAAGCTTACGCATTTCGTATGCTCCGTATTCCTTGTTCTTACCGACGAAGATAACGTCACACCACTTTTGTGCATATAAATTTATTTTACCTGCCATGGTGATTATTTTTTAAGGATTTCGGGATGTAACTTTTCGTATACCAGCGTGGTATCGTAGGGCGTAATGTCCACGATCGCATATTTTCCGATGTTGCAAATCTGCATCTCGTCCAATATGTCCACCAGGTTTTTGTACGACGACTTATCGCTTGCCTTAATCATCACCACCGGAGCAGCTTTGTCTGCTTTCACTTCAGCGGCCAGTTTTTTGAAATCGTCGTCGGAAATCATCTTTGTCGCTCTTTCATTTTTCAGTGCGGCAATTTGGGTCACCACATTGTTGTTGCGTTGCAACAATACGTTGCGGATACCCGTTGGCGAGAAATCGGATTCGATTACTTCCGGCGGGTTATCGGCTTCGGGAAGTCCGAAATAATAAAATACCTTGTCTTCGCCGTTCAATATCACGGTGATAGCTGTCGACGCCTTCACCTTATTTTGTTCCTCTTCGCTCACCTTGTCCCGCGTGGGCATGCTGATTTCCATCGTCTGCGGTTTCAGCATCGACGTGGTAAGCATGAAAAAGGTGATCAACAGAAAACCCAAATCAACCATCGGCGTAAAATCCACCCGTGTCGGTTTCTTTTTCTGTTTGCCTTCGCCACCTTTTCCTTCGGTATTTACTTCAGCCATTGTTATTTTTGATTTTTGATTATTCGCCGGCGCTCATGAGAACGCTTCGCTAAGTTGATTATTTTCGATGGTTCAATTTTGATTTTTCGAATGTCATTCGAAAAATCAAAATTGAAAATCAAAACCGGTTATTGTGTCGTTTCGGGAACCGTTTCAAGCGATGTGATCAGGTTAAACCTGTTTTCGCGCAATTCCTGAAGCGTATTCATTACATTTTTGATCTTGGGATAAGGAGTCGCTTGGTCAGCCTTAATGGCAATTACCAGCGACTTATTTTGCTTTCGCGAAAACCTCACCCACTCGCGGAACTGATTGTTCAGACTGTCGGTCGGAATACCCAACGCATTTTCCTTCATCTCGCGATTCTCGACGGGTAGGTCGAGAAATGCCTTCATTTTTTCCATCGGCACGCCGAATGACGGCATCAAGCTGAAAGCCTTCAATTCATTGTCCGTAAAGGTTTGGTTATATTCCTCACCCATCATTTTCAGCACGGCTGTCCTGTCATCCTGCTTGTCGAGACCGAAAAATACTTTTCCGTCCTTGTCCACCAGCACTTGCATTAAGTTGGTTTCGGGTATCTTGATTTCCGAAACCGACGCGGGCGTGACCACTTGCACCACTTCCTTTTTGGTGAAATTGGAAGTAAGCATGAAAAAGGTCAGCAACAGGAAGGTCATGTCGCACATGGCCGTCATGTCGATCCACGTACTTTTTCGTTTTATCTTAACCCTTGGCATATCATTATCATTTAAATGTTAAGGCCAACCGTTAACGGTTATCTTGGTGCGTCGTCGAAAAGGTCTGCACGATGGTGTAGCCGATCTCGTCGATGCTGTAAGTGATTTTGTCGATCTGCGAGGTAAAGAAATTATAGGCGATCATGGCGACGGCGGCTGTACCGATACCCAGCGCCGTATTGATCAACGCTTCGGAAATACCGTTGGCGAGCGCCACCGAGTCGGGAGCGCCGGCATTGGCCAATGCGGCAAACGCCCGGATCATCCCCAATACCGTTCCCAACAACCCGATCAGCGTACCGAGCGAGGTTAGCGTGGCCAACATCGGGAGGTTTTGTTCCATGGCGGGAATTTCAAGCTATGTGGCTTCTTCAACACCTTGTTGCAGGTATACCAATTTCTGGTCCTTGCTCAACGACCGGTCGTTTTCCATTTCCTTGTATTTATGCAGCGACAGATTGACAACATTGGCTACCGACCCTTTCTGTCGGTCGCATTCAGCCAATGCGCCGTCGATATCGCCCGTGGTCAGCCGGTCTTTTATTTTTTGTACGAATTTTACCACTTGGCCTTTGCCCTTCGAACGACTGATAGTGATCAAACGTTCGACGCTGAATGTAAGCGCGATAAGCAACAGCGACATAAGCACGGGTACCACGATACCGCCTTTGTATACCACGCCGAAGTAATTGCCCGGTATCGGCTGATTTTCGTTACTTCCTCCTTGGAAATTCGACCCGTCGCCGAAAACCTTATAGAAGAGAAGGAAGCCCGCCACCAATGCCAAGGGTACCACCAAAGCGGAAAAAATGTTTTTAAAATTTAACGTTTTCATGATCTTCTTTTTTATTTAATGATTACTTATTGATTGATTATTTAATTCATTGCCGAATATATTCGACCGGTTTGCATACGGAGTCGGTTATTTTATGCCGACAACTTATTTGTTCTCGGAATTCCTTATCATTCGTTTATGAAAAGAAACAATGTATTTACTCCCGCCGGCGGAAAGTCTCAATTTTCGGAAATCAAGGGGATGTTTGTTTCTGTGCCGTCATCAAACGTTCTATCCCGAAGCTGATGACGATAAGATCCCGTATCTTAAATACGAAAGTATGTGTGTTGGGCTAAATCCTGAATTTATGCAGGACGACAACAGGGTTTTCCTGTCCCGACGAGTACGATTTTGTGTCCGGAGGCCCGATACCGATCGGGGTTGTACTATATTCGGATGCGGGAGGTGTATTCCCCGACAATGTTATACCGGTTTTTTGGGGCGGTTGGCGATTTGTTTCTTTAAACTCCGACAAAGTGGTTCGTACATGTTCGTCCCAATATACAAACAGAAAAGCCGAATTGTCCTGTTCCAAGATTGTTTCGTCTTCGTCGAAAATCGCTTCCGCCGGTTGAATTTTATCGTACTCCATAACAGAATCCGCTACACGATAATTCAAATAGAATGTCGTGATGATTGCGAAAACCAATATGTATAAAGTACGTATCATGATCGAATTGCATTCGTATAATTAATATTATTTTGATAGTTTTAAAACAAAATACATGCCATACATGATTTTATGTGTTTTGTCCTTATATTGAATGTGTTTTAGAACTCCCTCCCAAGCCTCGGTATATTTCCACATTCTTTAAAATATTAAATACCGGCTTCTTCTTTTTTTATCCGGAGTCGACCCATTGTCCGGAGTCGACATAAACATTTTACGGCAAAATCGAAGAGTTTGCTTAAATATATTTCGAATAAAGAACAATTTAATAATATTAATGTTATAATATTTAGTAAATAAAATTACGTATGCATGTATATTAGTTTTCAGGCTTATAAATAATCAGTTAATCAAGTTTTAAAGAAGAAAGTAAATTAATCAAAATGTAAATAACATGAAAAAAGTAGTTTATCTTTTATTATTCGGGGCAATTGTATTCGCTTCGTGCGAAAGAGATCCAAACTTTGATCAAATGGATGTGGATTTCATAGCGTACACGAAATACGACACAACTTTTACGTTCAAAAACACGAGAGTTTGTGTGCTGGATACGATTACCCTTGTAACCAATCCGGACGAAGTAAATCCGAAATGGTACAACAGTACTTCGCAACAGATTACCGACAGGATTAAGGATAACTTCACAAAACTGGGATATACCTTGGTGGATGAAGGAGATGCCAGAGGCCCCCTCGGGATATTCAATACCGATTATGTGGTAAAAGTGCTTGCAGGAAAGGATATTACCACTGTCCTGTATTATTACGATCCTTATTGGTATTACGACTGGTACGATTGGTGGTGGTGGGGAGGTTACTATCCGTACTATCCGTACTATCCGTATATAAGCGGGTACAGTTACGAAACGGGCACAACCATTATTCACATGGCAGATGTTACCGTACGACCTAATGTTTCCGGTTCTACCGAAGGATACCCTATTCGCTGGAATGCCGTGATGGGCGGCATATTGGGTACCGGTATGGACATGACGTACGAACTGGAAGCCATTGATCAAGTTTTTGCCCAATCGCCTTATCTGAAACCGGACTCAAATAATCAACCTCGTTAATTTTAATTCGAAAAAAATCATGAAAACCAAAATATTATTTATTATTTGTATGATTGTATTGTCCGGATTCGCATATTCGACAACGGCGCAGGAAGAAGGTGGCGACCGCATGGGCCGGGGCGATTTCTCTGCACATTGGTTATTGGGTTCGCCGGTAGGCGGCGATTTTGTCAAAAACTTTACCGGCTGGGGAGCTAATCTCGAAGGGCATTATTACATAACCGACAGGTTTGCGGCAGGGCTTTTCGTGTCGTGGACCACTTACATGGAATATTTTCCCCGGGCTACTTATCCGTTGCCCAACGGAAACGGGGCGATAACCATGGATAAGTATCAAACCATTTTCGAATTGCCTTTCGGTGTGTCATCCAAGTTTCATTTGACATCCGAAAGCGGTATCGTCGATCCGTACGTCGGGTTAAAATTGGGTGCAAATTACAGTGAGCAACATCGGTATTACAATATTTTCGAAGATTATGACCAAAACTGGGGATTTGTGGTACAACCCGAATTGGGTATCACTATTTCGCCGATGGAAGGCCGTATGGTCGCATTTAACCTGTCTGTGTTCTATTCGTATTCCACCAACAGCAGCGATTATTTCGACATCAACGGGTTAAGCGATCTGGGACTCAGGCTCGGTCTCAATTTCCGTTTTTAAACGCTTGTTTACCGTGCGGCCGAGAGGCTATAAAAAAGATCCGGGCTAAAAATCGGAAAAGCAAACTCTGTTTCGTGCTTTTATTATAAATAGTGTGTTCGAAAGGGCGCCTTCGAAAGAAGGCGTTCTCTTTTTGGTATAACCATGGAGGACTTCGCCGATTAAATTGGCGAAAAGCATTTTCTATTCTATCGATGGCGAAAAAATACGGCCAAACAGTCTATTTCATAATTGTCGTACGGCAAATCGGAGGTACCAAATAATCGTTTCTCAACAACACGTTTTTTTGGATGGAAATATTGGGTATCATCATATTAAAATCAAGGTTTGATATTGTTTTTATTTGGATTTCATATTTTATTTTCGTATTTTTACAAGTGTGTTTTTTTATAAGTTAAACCAAAATCATGTCTTATGAAAGTCGATTTATTGTACGGCAGCCATGATTTTCGGAGTAATGGCACCGACAAAAGGATCAGGTATTCCACCCGGTTCTTGAAGAAGGTGCAAAAAATTTACTTTTCACGAAACAAGGCTGTTGAGGAAAGCGTAAGGATGGGGGAATATGACATTGACCCGATGTCTTCGGAAAAGCAATAATTTTCGGTTTCCCGGTATCCGATGGAAGAGTTCGGCGAGTTTTGGGTTGACTGATCGACGCAAAACCGGAACACGATTTTTAAGGCGATTTTTTGCCGAAAAAATCCGGAAGTTTTACAAGCCTGTTTGGTTTTCTACCGATATCAAAGAGTAAACACCAAACAGGCTTGAAATATCGTTGAAAACGCATACCGAATCCTGATTCCCGATTTTATGAGTATACCCGATAATCACAATATCTTTTTAGCTTTCAGCACTGCGATAATCGATTTGGTGAAACTCAAAGCAAGTGCTTGGCATTATCGGGGTCATAGCTCCTTGTTTGGCTCGAATAAATCAATTCGTCCTCATCAATGGTGTAGATGTCGGCTTCGAGCACCCAATTGGTGGAAGCGGTATAATATCCCGGCGTATATACTCGGTCGTACACATACCAATACCTCCTGTAGAAACTGTGATTTCCCGGATAAGGATATGCGTAATAAGTCGAGGGCACATAATTTCTTTGCCGTTCCTTTTTCACCAACGAAACACTCATCACTGCGGAGTAATCCGAGTTTTGCAGTTTTTTGACTATATCGTCTTCCTTCAAGCCTTTAAGTCGTTTCGGCCCGAAAATACTTGTGGCCGTTCCGGCATTCACTCCTTCGGAGTTTAATGCTTGTGTCATTGTCTGTTCTATTTGATCGCGAGTTTCCCTGTTGGCCATTACTCCCGGCACAAGGACCTATTGCATGGCATCCGCGGGCGGATTGTCGATGCTCCACGATGAGATAACTTTGGTTGCGGTGCACGAGTTTGCCATTAATATAACAGCAACCGATAAGTGCCACAAAATAAATTTCGTTTTCACTGGATGATTTTAATATTACAATTTTGATAAAATTAACCCGTACGGCAGCTGCCGTAAATCCGTATTTTTATAGCTCAATGCAACAATTGATGCTGTTGCTAATCGTAGCCGGGTAACTCTTGTGTCAATTTTTTGCGGGTTAGAAATATTCTGCTTTTTACGGTTCCTATTTTCAATTCCAATACATCGGCAATATCCTTATATTTATAACCTTGGACATGCATCATAAAGGGAATCTTGAGATCATTATCCAAACAATCGATAGCCTCGGTTATCTCCTTTTCTCCGAGTACCGAGTCGGGAAGTGCATGACATGTATCTTGGGCGAGGACAACTGAAGGAGTGTTTGCAGATTTGTCAAGATATATATTTTGACGTATCCGCTTGCGATAGTGATTGATAAACGTATTCTTCATGATGGTGTATGCCCACGCCCGAAGATTGGTCGAATCTTCAAATTGTTCCTTGAAAACAAGTGCTCTCAAAAAAGTATCCTGCATCAAGTCTTCGGCGTCTTCCCTGTTGGATGTCAACCTTAATGCAAAACGGTTTAACGGCTCCCGAAGCGCAATCAATTCATTGCTAAAATCAAATGTTTCCATATTTAAATTATTAAATTATGCACCTGCATGATCGGAAATAATGTCACGACAAATTCTTCCGATGACGGAGGTCTGCCAACCGCCGCGGGAACACACCTCGGCTTTGATTCGCAGGTCCTTCCGTGGACAAATTCGGGGAGAGGTTATTCCGGTTCATTCCGTAATCAAATTCTGTGATCGGGCCTTTGTTTTATGCAATGAGAATTAGTTATTCCGTAGATTTTTTACATGCAATTATACTTTTGGGTGAAATTTTAAAAATTGAAATCGAGGTTGGCCCCGATAGTAAAGGGAATAAGATACGAACCTACTACAATCGTATTGTAAAACGGTGTGGGATCGGTTACCAATTGCGAACCCTGAATAGAGCCGGTGGCTCCGCGTTGGTTCAGGATATTGGTGACGCTTACCCCCACATTCAGATGCTTGTTGATTTTGTAGCTCACGCCCCCGAATGTTTCCCAATGCGGCGCAAAATACAGCACATTGGTAAGGTTGGCGTATTGCTTGCTGAAATACCGAGCGCTGAGCCAGATATTCATCTTATCGTTCCAAAACGAATAACTCGGGTCGATCTCGAACAACACTTTCGAAATACCCGGATTCTTGTTGTTGTAATCATAATCCTGCCCGTAAGCCGTCACCGCGTAATTCTTATACACCGGATTTTGCCACGTAAGCAGGAAATGCAACTTGAACCCTTTGAACGGCGTGGCCACGATATCGGTGGTCCAGCCCATGGTGCTGATGTCGTAATACACCGTTTCGATCACGCTTTCGTTCGGATCGTCCGGATTAACTAACGACAGCCGCGACTGATAGTTGGTGCTTCTGATATACGTGTATGCCGAAACCAAGCTGATCCATGAGTGGTTGAAATAAATACCGACCTGTCCCATCGGCGTGCGCCGTGTTTTCAATGCCGGTTCCGCCGCCCCCGAATAATCCTCCAAAGCGCCCACCCGTTCGTTGTAAGTACCTTCGGCCCAGAATCCGAACGACTTGGTGAGTTTGAGTACGGCACCTAACGTGGCCCTTGTCAAAAACCAATTATTGTCGAACTTTACGGGAAGCGAATCCGGCGGAACGGGCCGCGCATAAGGCAAATAATCGCCTTTCAGTTTGTGATATTCCAAACGCAAGCCGCCGTTAAGCGTCAAGTGTTCGCTCACATCCCAATTGTCGGTAGCATAGAGCGCCAGCTTATTTTAGAACCCGTTGTGGTATTCGCTCGATACGTTAAAATCATAGAATCCGTACGGATCGGTCGCAGGTACCCACACACCGCCCGAAAGCACCTCATGCATCAGTTTACGCGGCTGCACCGCCACTTCCTGCTCGTACTTGGTGGTGTTCGATTGATATTTGTTCTCCTTATAAAACCACTCGTTCAATCCCACCCGCCAATCGTGTTTCTCCGTATCACCGGTAAGTTCGAAACGCGATGTAAATGAATTGACGGTGAAAGGAGTCACATAGCTGGTCTCCACCATCTGCACCATGTCCGTGTAAGGCTCACCCGTATCAAAATAAGTAAAACGATCCGTTGTCGGATCGGGCGTAAACACACTCAACGGATTGATGTAGTTCCCACTATTTTGCGTGGTATGATAACGCATGATATAGCTGAATTTCTTGTTGTCGTCAATCTTATAATCACCTATCAAGTCGATGGTATGAGAGATGTCGATACCATCCTTTGCCATATCCACCCATGCGGAATCTCCGCTCAAAATATTCACCGAGCGATACCTGCCGTCGATCAGATCGTAAGAGTCACGACCAATACGAAAACCGTGCGTTTCCTTCGATCCGCCGTCAGATGTATAAATGAACGGTGCGGAATTAGAGAGTAACCATGAACGTGCGTATTTGTAATTCAGCGAAACGGAGCCCCGATCGAACTTCTTGGTCAATCCCGCACGGTAAATCTGAGTGCGATCCGAGTAACCGGTGAATCCGAGGTCGTACGTGTGCGGATCGAAATTTCCCGAAGCGCCAAGCGTGTAATACCAACTGTTTTTAATCGGACCCGACAGAAACACCGATCCGCGCAGCAACCCGAACATGTTGGTGGCCACCGAACCGTTTATCCGAAACGTATCCGTCGGCATCCGCGTATAGCTGTCCACCGCATAACCCACCACCCCGGTAATAACGGCTACTTCGCCGATTTTCAATACAGGGGCTCGTTCAATGGAAGCATCCTGTCGCCACACATTGACGGGCGACTCGGGCCAGGGATAATAAACTACGGGTAACCCGTTTTCCATAATACTGATGCCGCCGACGTTCGACGGTATCCCGGTGTTGATGTCGCGCGGCCCCGAATTACTCGAAGCATTCAGCCCGACATTTCTGTTCTTTTCTTCCTTTCCCAACGGGCTTGCCTTTTTGTCGACTTTGCTTGTATCCTGTTGTCCGAAAGCCGACACTGTATAAAACATCGCGAGGATGAGAAAACTTGCTATTCCTTTCATTTGCATATAAATTTTATACCTTTTCAAAAAACACAAAACAATACCTGAAGAGCGATTTTCGTATTCACTCTCCTTAATACTCGAAATTGCCGGTATCGGTCGGTATTAAACAAAGACCGCAACTTTTATTAATTTCCGTATAAATCCGAATGTACCGTAAAACTTTTTGTTCTCTTATAAAATGAAGATTAAGAGGACTATTAAAGTGTTAATATTTTATACTATATATTAATATTAAATTTTAAATATTTAACATATAGTAAGTGTAAAATGTTTATCGCCAATTCTTTCTTTGTTATTATATGCGAAACTCTGTTAATTTTTTAAGGAATCGGTGTTCAAAAAGCAATAATGAAATGTTCGTGGATAGTTTTTTATATTTTTAATAATTAGTCGATTAACGTATTCTTATTAAAATAAAGTGTTTAATATGTGTTATTAACGTATTAATCGATAATTTTTATTTCTCTCCGGAATATATTTACTCAGTTTATTTTTTTTCATTATCAATAAGATTACACACAAATAAATAATAATTGAAAGCATCAGGAAACTAAAGTGAGTGAGAAAATTTCAAAAAAATGAAAACAAAAACTATTATTGCCCAATAACATAGGCACATATTCGATAATCATGTAAACAACATCTTCATTCGAAAGTATTTTCTTACAAAACATTACAGTCATAAACAAAAATCGAAATTTGGTTGTTACTATCACAAGTCAATAAATTAACATTATAGTATTATAATAACCAAATTCGCCATAAACAACCGATTTTTCGGACATACCGGCACACCCGGCAAAACCTCAATAAAAGTTATAACCATGAAAAATATTTTATTTTTATCCGTTTTTTTCTGCTTTGCATTACATTTATCTGCGAAAGACAATCCGATTGCCGTTCCCGCAACAGGCGAAGCCGTGCTCCTGCACGAGAACTGGATTGCTCGACAGGCGGCTTACGTGATGGTCGACGGGGCGGTATTGTCGTCGGAGCCGCAGGATTTTCGAAAATGGATTCCGGCCGCCGTGCCCGGCACCGTGCTTACCACGCTCTTGTACAACGAATTGATACCTTCGCCGTATTACGGAATGAACAACAATTTGATCCCCGACATATTCCGGACGGGGAACGATTTCTATACGTATTGGTTCGTCAACCGGTTCACCATGCCCGAAATCGGCAAGGACAAACGGCTTTGGCTGAATTTTCGCGGGATCAATTACAAGGCCGAAATTTTCCTTAACGGGAAACGTATTTCGACT
>JAVBNP010000140.1:0-3603 GCA_031551455.1 Bacteroidales bacterium
CGCGTGGCCCACGGCCGAGATTGCGGTGATGGGCGCGAGCGGAGCCACCGAAGTACTTTTCGGACGACAAATCAAATCGATGGAAAATCCCGAAGAGAAAGCCAAGTTCGTTACCGAAAAGGAACAGGAGTATACCGACAAGTTTGCCAACCCGTACGTTGCCGCCAAGTTCGGTTTCATCGACGACGTAATCGAACCGCGCAACACTCGTTTTCGCGTTATCAGGGCATTACAGGCATTGGCTACCAAGAAGGATACCAATCCGCCCAAGAAACACGGCAATATTCCCTTGTAATCATTTTCGATTTTTGATTAACCATTAAATTCTTGATTGGAAATCAAAAGTCAAAATCAAAAAATATTTTGGTATGAAAACAATAATGAAAATGATTATTGCGGGGTGGATGACATTTGTATTGTCGTTTTTCGCGGTATCGGCGCAGGAAACGCAGAATGCGTCATCTTCACCCGTTTTCGAAGCATATGACCCGTTGATTCCTCAACTGTTTGCCTTCGACAAGAAGAACAATATTTTTGCTGGTATCAACAACGTCGATAACAAAATCGTGCTGCTCAACCGCGAAGGTAACGAGCTGAAAATTTATGCCGATTATGTGGTTGATGTCGTGAAAAAACGCCATGATACGCATCATATATATCGTCCGAAAAGCGTGGCGATATACGACGATTACGTGGTATTCCTCGCATCGCACCGCGACAGTTGCTATATGGCGGTACTCGATTTGAAGGGAAATTTGGTTAAAAAACTGATCTTCCCCGGTGAAGCAAGCGCATTCAGTTACAGTCCGTCGGCCAAGGAATTATACATTGCCGGCGAAACAGCCACGGGATTTGATATCATCGCATTGGATGCAAGTAACGGGATGAATCGTCTCGACTTGCAACAAGCTGCGGCAAAGCATTACCGTAAGCCCCGATTGTCGGAAGTCATTGCGATTGAAGATCCATGGGGTATCGGAATGGCGGCTGTGGCCATGAGTGTGGTGTTTCTCGGGTTAATGTTGCTGTATTTGGTATTTAAGAATGTCGGAAAATCACTCATTTCGATACAAGATCGCAGACGTCGAAAACATGAATCCGAAACGGAAAAAGTTGTCGGTATTTCCACCAAAGACATCAGCGGCGAAGTATATGCGGCCATCTCGGCGGCCATTCATTTATACAATGAGGAATTGCACGACGAGGAAAATACCGTATTGACCATCAACAAGGTATCGCGTACGTATTCGCCTTGGAGTTCGAAGCTTTACGGCTTGAATACTTATTTTAATAAGAGATAAAAGGCCCCATCCCCTTTACCCCCTCCCCAAAGGGAGGGGGACGTGCTGCTCAAAGGTACAGGGGAATGTCACCTTAGTAATCTATAAAAAGTATAATAATAAATGAAGTCTTTTTTGCAGTAATACCCTTGCACAGCGTTCACCCCCTCTCCTTGGGAGAGGGGGTGGAGGTGAGGCTTTTTAAACATCAAAACAAATGAAAAAATATAAATTCACAATAAACGGTAACAACTACGCGGTTGAAATTGCCGGAGTTGAAGACCAAACCATTCAAGTTGAAGTCAACGGTACACCTTATACGGTGGTCGTCGACAAAGAAATCAAACAACAGAAGACTCCGAAACTGGTACGTTCGGTAGCCGTACCGTCTACTGATCAAGGTGTCGCGGTGAAAACTTCGGCCAAAACGGGAACCATCAAATCACCGCTCCCGGGCACTATTCTCGAAATTTTCGTGAAACCGGGAGACAAAGTGACCGTAGGACAACGAGTGTTGATGTTGGAAGCCATGAAGATGGAAAACAATATCGAATCGGACAAGGCCGGAACGGTGACCGAGGTAAAGGTATCCAAAGGAAGCGCCGTAATGGAAGGCGATGTGTTAATTGTTATAGGAGAATAAGATTATGATAACACTTCAAGCTTCTTCCGGGTTTTTCGAATTTGTGAAAAACCAGATGGTTCAATTTTTTGAATACACTGCTTTTGCGAATTTCACGGTGGGGCATTTGGTGATGATCATGGTGGGATTGGTATTTATCGCACTTGCCATCATCAAGGAATACGAACCGTTGTTGTTGATACCGATCGGGTTCGGTATCATTATCGGCAACATCCCGTTCTATCCCGGGTTGACCATCGGAATTTACGAAGACGGCAGCGTATTGAACATCCTCTACCACGGGGTACGAAACGGATGGTATCCGCCGCTTATCTTTTTAGGTATCGGAGCGATGACCGATTTTTCGGCTTTGATATCGAATCCGAAATTGATGTTGATCGGCGCCGCGGCGCAATTCGGCATTTTCGGTGCGTATGCCGCAGCATTGGCATTGGGTTTCACTCCTGCCGAAGCGGGCGCCATCGGTATTATCGGCGGCGCCGACGGACCGACGGCACTTTTTATTTCGTCGAAATTGGCGCCGGATCTTATGGGAGCCATTGCCGTATCGGCTTATTCGTACATGGCCCTCGTGCCGGTGATTCAACCGCCCATTATGCGACTGCTCACTACGCGCAAGGAACGTCTTATACGAATGAAGGCTCCGCGACAAGTATCCAAAACGGAAAAGATATTGTTCCCGATTATCGGTATTCTGCTGACTTGTTTTATCGTTCCTTCGGGCTTGCCGTTGTTGGGAATGTTATTCTTCGGCAATCTGTTGAAAGAAAGCGGCGTAACCAAGCGTTTGGCTAATACGGCCAGCGGTCCGATGATTGATATCGTGACTATTCTCATCGGGTTAACGGTTGGAGCTTCCACGCAAGCAACTTCGTTCCTCACCGCCAAATCAATCGGTATTTTCGGGTTGGGAGCGGCATCGTTTATTATTGCCACCGCTGCCGGTGTTCTTTTCGTGAAATTCATCAACTTGTTCTTAAAAGAAGGTCGCAAGATCAATCCGTTGATCGGAAATTCAGGTGTGTCGGCCGTGCCCGACAGCGCTCGTGTATCACAGGTTGTCGGCCAAGAGTACGACAGAACGAATCACTTGTTGATGCATGCCATGGGCCCGAATGTAGCCGGTGTCATCGGAAGCGCTGTTGCTGCGGGTATATTGTTGAGTTTCTTGTATTAGATTTCTCTTAACTTTTGGTTTTCGAAAACCAAAAGTCGCTGAAACAAAATCCTCTGTTTTTTATAGACAGAGGATTTTGTATTTTTATGGAAAATGTATGAAAATAACATATTTCTCATGCAGCGTTTTTATACTTTTTGCATCTATACATATGTAACAGATACCGATTTTTATGAAAAGAATATTATTATATGCGGGTTTGATGCTGATATTTATTGCTTGTGAAGATAAGTATGAAGATACACACAAGTATTCGAAGCCATATTATTACTACAAGGATTATCCCATTTATCTTGATGCGAGCGAAATACTCGTCGACATTCAAGTTAAGCCGTCCGTTAATCCAAATGAGGCTTTCAAGATAATATCAAATGATAGATATTTTTTCGTCGGGGAAAAAATGAAAGGCGTTCATGTTTACAAGAAAACGGACGCATACCATGTAAGCCCCTTGTGTTTTATTGAATGCAAACACATGAAAGCGTTCGATGTCGCGGATAATA
>JAVBNP010000159.1:0-2953 GCA_031551455.1 Bacteroidales bacterium
TGGAAACGCGATGAATCGATTTTCGACATCATTTGTTCGAGGCTGATGATTTTGACCGAATCGTAAGGCGGCACCAACAAGTCGAAATTCAGCGTGTACAGGATTGCCGATTCAACGATTTCGCGTAAAACGGATTTGGAAATAACCGCTGTTCCGAATTTGTTTACCCAGTGATTTGTTTGCTGCTTTCCTTCCGTGAAATAATAAAAGTCGCGATTGATGAACAAACGGGCAATGAGGTATCCCAAGTCACCCGTTCGATTGTAGCGGAACGAATCGTTCAAAAAATTATAAATGCTGATCATTCCGCAAATGCTGCCGTACGGATTATCTTCGACGTACGAACACTTCCAAACGGGATGGCTTCGATCGAATTCGAACGCATTGGTAAACATACTGAACACCAACATGTCGCCCGCCACTTTCAATTGCGTTTCGAACATGCCCCGATCGGTATATTCCACCGTCACTCTTTTATCCAATTCGGTCAGCGGAGGATTGAATTCTTCGGCTGTTTCGGCCAATACTTCTTTCAACAACATAAAGGTTTCATAAGTATTGTCGAATATTTTTTGCTTGAGAATCGATTTGGTTTTCAGCAATCCGATAATTTTTCCCGTTTTTTGTTCTTCACCCATACCCGATAATATTAGTGTTCGAATTTTATGTCGTTTCTCCCCTTGATTTTTGCCCCAAATAGCCGCCGTGATGACGTTTGGCGTAATCGACTTTGGTAAATCCGATACGTTTCATCATCTGCACCACCAACGCATCGCCCATGGCGCTCATGACGGTCGTGGAAGTGGTGGGCGACAATCCCAACGCGCATACTTCGGCGGGATTGCCCGTATACAAATAAACATCCGCCTGTTGTGCCAATTCGCCCTCGGGATTTCCCGTAATAACAATAAGGGGCACCTGCGGCCAAAGTCCTTTGGCCAATGCCGTTAATTCAACGATTTCGCGAGTTTTTCCGGAATTGGAAATAAGCAGCAAAATATCGTTTTTGCAAAGAATACCGAGATCGCCGTGTTGCGCGTCCGCCGGATGGAGCCATACAGCCGGTGTTCCGGTGGAACTGAAGGTCGTTGCGATGCTGACGGCTATTTGTCCCGCTTTTCCCATACCGCTTACCACCACTTTGCCTCCGTTTTGATGGACCGATCGGTATATCAAATCCACCGCTTTCTCGTAAGCGTCGGTAATCGGTATGTTCATGATGGCTTGCGCTTCTCGGAAAAATAAATCTTTGATTTCGTTCAACATGGTTTTATATGGTATCTGTTTGTCGATGATTAAGGTTATCTTTATTTGCAAAAGTAAACAAAAAAATGATCCTTCGGTTTTGTCCGACCGATTTTCGACAAGCGGTGTATTTGATGGTCCGGATGATTTTCGAGCGATTCAGGTCTCCGAATTGCCCGAATTTTATTAACTTGCACCGGAATTAACATGAATTCGACGAAATATGAAATATTTGATTTTTACCTTATTGGTATGGGGATTAAGCCTCCGGATGTTGTTTGCGCAAGATTTTTCGGCCGAAATTTTCATCTCATCCGGGAATGATTCGTTGAGGTATCGGGTATTGCTCCCCGAAAATTACGACCAAAACAAGAAATATCCGTTGGTGCTCTTTCTGCACGGCGCCGGCGAAAGGGGTAATGACAATAAAACGCAACTCAAACACGGCGCGATGATGTTTACCAATCCCGTCAATCGCAAAAAATACCCGGCGATCGTGTTATTTCCGCAATGTCCCAAAGATAAAGCTTGGCCGTTTGATAAACGTCCCGAAGGTGGTTCGTGGAATACTTTTCCCTCGGACGGTCCGATTTCGACGCCTTTGAAGTCGGTGAAAGAGTTGTTGGATAAGTATCTTGCCATGAAAACCGTGGATAAGAATCGTGTTTACATCCTCGGTCTTTCGATGGGCGGCATGGGGACGTTTGACATGGTTTGCCGCTTTCCCGACATCTTTGCGGCCGCCGTTCCGATTTGCGGAGGCGTTTATCCCGACCGTTTGGCAAAAGCAAAAAACGTAAAGTTCAGGATATTTCACGGAGATGCGGATTCGGTTGTTTCCGTGGAAAATTCGCGGGCGGCATACGAGGCATTGAAAAAATACGGCGCATCCGTCGAGTACACGGAATTTCCGGGATGCGAGCACAACAGTTGGAATCCGGCATTTAATACCCCGGATTTCTTTTCGTGGTTATTCAAGCAAAAGAAATAAAATATTGCGTTCGCTCAATTTCCCCGCTTATCCGATTCGAACGCGATCGTCCGGAAATAAAACATTGATTTTCGACGGTATTCGGAAAAAATATGTGGCGCTTACTCCGGAGGAATGGGTGCGACAACATTTGATTCGGTATTTGACGGAAGAAAAAGGATATCCCGCTTCGCTTATTTCGGTGGAAATGCCGTTGAAATATGCCCTAATGGACAAGCGAAGCGATGTGCTGGTCAATGATCGGAACGGACGCCCCTTGATGCTCGTCGAATGCAAAGCGCCCGAAGTTGCCGTCACGCAAAAAGTATTCGAACAAATCGCCGTTTACAATTTGACCATACAAGCTCCGTGTTTGATGGTCACCAACGGATTGCAACATTATTGTTTGGCCGCGGCCACCGATGCGGCTCCTGCCCGATACCTTGACGAAGTACCCGAGTATAAGGATTTATTGATGATGGGCGCGGGATGTTGATTTTCGAAACATTTATTCAAAATCGAAACTTAAAACAGTAGCAATTATCGTCGAATTTTATCAACCGGTTCTTATTCGGCAACTTGCCGAAAATTTTATCAAAATAATCGATTGCGGATAGGTTGATACGAAAAAAAGCGTAACTTTGCGCACGTTTTTCGATTCGGGGTGTGGCGCAGTTGGTAGCGCGCTACGTTCGGGACGTAGAGGCCGCAAGTTCGAGTCTTGTCACCCCGACCAAT
>JAVBNP010000084.1:0-8527 GCA_031551455.1 Bacteroidales bacterium
TTGATCGCATTGGCACGGGCTTTTTCTTGTCCGGCGGCAGCCACTTTACCGAGATACTCTTTGTCCCGAATAATATTGTCGAATTTTTCGCGAATGGGAGTCAGATAGGCAACAATGTCCTCGGCCAACTGCTTTTTCAAATCCCCGTAACGAATGCTGCATTGAGCATATTGTTCTTTGAAAAACGTCAATGTTTCGGGTTTCGATACCAATCCCATCACGGTAAATAAATTTTGAATCGCTTCCGTCGGCGTTTGGTTCGGTTCGGTCGGCCCCGTGTCGGTTACGGCTTTCATCACTTTCTTGCGAATCACTTCGGGGGCATCCGTCAAGTAAATACCGTTACCTTCCGATTTACCCATTTTTCCCGTCCCGTCAAGTCCGGGCACTTTTACGAGGTCGGCGCCGAAATTAAATGCTTCCGGTTCGGGGAAAATCTCGCAATTATACGTATTGTTGAAACGACGCGCATATACCCGAGCCAATTCCAAATGTTGTTCTTGATCCTTCCCCACGGGCACTTTATTGGCGCGATGTATCAATATATCCGATGCCATCAACACGGGATAGGTAAGCAAACCCGCATTGATGTTGCCCGGTTGCTTACGAATCTTATCCTTAAAGGTTGTGGTACGTTCCAGCTCTCCCACGTAAGCAATCATATTGAGCAAGAGGTATAATTCGCAAATTTCGGGAACATCACTTTGCACATACAACGTGCATTTTTCGGGATCGATGCCCGAAGCCAAATATTCGGCCATGATACGACGCACATTGTTATGTAAATCTTCCGGTGTGGGATGTGTCGTAAGCGAGTGATAATCTGCTATAAAAAAATAACAATCATGCGTATCCTGCAACTTAACAAAGTTACGCATTGCACCGAAATAATTGCCCATGTGCAAACTGCCCGTAGAACGAATACCGCTCAATACCGTATTTTGTTGTTTCATTTATCGATTTCGATTAAAAAATGACAAAGATATACAAGAAATCATGTACTTTTATGGGGTATTTTAATTTTAAACGATCCTACAAGTAGGAACAAAAGGAATACGACACTTGCTTTTAATTTGTAACATGTACATCGATTTTTCGTAAAAATATTATCGGACATTACCATGTAAAATAATATCATCATGCACCGATATCATTTTTTGCGCTCATTTTTTCTTTCGGTTTTTTTTCTGTTGATGATTTCTTCTTGTTCAAAAGATGAAGATGTCATCAAACAAGAAAAGGAAATAATTTCACCTTCCGATGAGGAAGAAGACGAAATTAAGGAAGCGGTTGCAAGTTTCGATTACAGGGATGAATTGGATCGTTATGTTCTGACCAATACCTCTAAAGGCAGTAAATTAACTTATCGATGGAAGATATTGACGGATAACAATCCTGTTTCAATTTATTTGACTTCCAATCTTAACGAGTCCTATGGATTTATCTTACCCGACATTTCCGACAGCGCCTTTATTGATATCCGACTTACGGTAAAAAACGGCAAAGGAGCGGATTCCGTTACGAAATGCGTTCCCCTTCCCCCGATGACTTGGAACAGAAAAAGTAAATTGGGGAAATCCTTAGAGGCAGAGATTGGTAATGATGTAGATTATGATTGGTATATAAATCAAAGTCATACGGGGCAATATTCGAGTGTTAATTGCGGGCCCGCGTGTGTAACCATGGCCGCCAAATGGATAAATAAGAACTTTTCCAAAACAACGGAAGATGCAAGAAACACATATTGTTCAACGGGCGGATGGTGGTATACATCCGATATCATTAACTATTTGAACCTGCACGGAATCGGTAATTATACCATCAGCTTATCAAACGCAACCGATTTAAAGGAACAAATAGACATCGGGAATATTGTCATATTATGTTTGGATATATTTTATGTACGACTTGCCTTCTATACCAATCTGCCGGTTGATAAATTTTACCCGACATCCGGTGCGGGCGCCGGGCATTTTATTGTCGTAAAAGGATACAAAATCGTTGACGGCCGGATCATATTTGAAGTATATGATCCATGGTCTTTAAATTATGCCTACAGCGACGGAAAATCGATGGGTATAAACAGACTATACCGGGAAGAAGATATCATGAAAGCCACCGATATCTGGTGGAAATATGCCATTGTCGTACAAAACCCGCAAGCCGCGAATAGAAAAAGGACAAACACCCGTGCCGTTATCGTCGACCCCAATCGCATTGTTCATCAAAAGGGTCGTTAGGCATTAACCGACAGTAGTTGGGTTTTATACACAATATTTACGTTATAACATGATGCAAACAAATAACAATAATATACTATATGGTGTACAATGGTTTAAAATTTATTCCGTATGAAGATAAATCATGCCGGCAATTATTTCGCCGGCGAACCCGGTAAAAGAACGATTATTGCTCTTTTTACAAGATATGAATGGACAAATCTATTCGAGACTTCTTGTGCAAATTATTCCTATTTACTAAATTTACACGATTAACAGGCAGAAGTAATGAACACAATTATCAAATACTTACATCAACCTTATCCTTGTCTTGAAAGAACATGGAAAACCATTGCAATAGTTTCCTTATCGGTTTTTGCCGTGCTTTTCGTCTTTCAGCCATTCGGTATCAGCAATATAATCTCCGAATGGAAATTTTGTATTGTATTCGGTTACGGAGTGGTTACCGCTGCTGTTATGTGTCTGCAGATTTATTTGTTGCCTTTGTTATTCCCTCGTTTTTATGGTGAAAATCACTGGACGGTTGGACGAAATATATTATCTACAACCATTATCCTAATATTGGTTACTCTGGGTAATATTGCTTACGGTTATGTATTCGGTATTACTTGGCGATATATTAATGTTTCGGTATTACTCACTGCGTTGTTGATAACTGTTTCCGTAGGTATAATTCCGATTGTGCTGATTACTATCTTGAGACAGAACCAACTGTTAGCCATATCGCTTCGTGAAGCCGGGCAATTAAATGATTCATTGGCGGTATGTAATCCGCAGTCACAAAAGACAAATCATCTTCTTACGCTCTCGGGTTCGGGAAAAGACGATATGTTGGAAATTCCCTCCACCCAACTGCTCTACGTGGAATCTTGCGGGAACTATGTAAAAGTCAATTATCTGAAAAATAACGTCGTTGCGCAAAAGATGCTTCGTGCTACCATTAAACAAATGGAAGATGCTGCAATCGGATATCCGCATATCACCAAGTGTCACAGAGCTTTCTTGGTCAATCTCGAAGCAGTGAAACAAGTAAGCGGTAACTCGCAAGGTTATCGCTTAACCCTAAACGGCACCGGAAATGAAATTCCGGTTTCACGCGCTTATACCTCCACCATAAAAACCAAAATCGGGCAATTTTAGGATAGTCATTTGTCCCAAAGATGTGCACGTCATCCCATCCAATGGCACATCGTCACTAATTCGGGACATATATCCCCGGTATTTTGACAGTGCGTAAAGTCGCTCCATCTTCGTCGTCGATAACAAAATCGAAAATTCAAAATCACGATAAAGATGAAACGACTTTTTTCATTTTTCACTCTGCTCCTTTCGATGGAGTGTTTCGCCCAAAGTATCAAAATTTCGGGCAGGGTTGAAGATGAAACTTCACAACCTGTTTCTTTTGCTAATGTTTTTGTTGGTACTCATGGCTCCGTGAGTGTTGAGGATGGTTCTTTTTCCTTTATTTTCAATACCGAAGAGAAGCAATTTGTATTAAATGCCTCGGCCATAGGCTATGAAACTTACAGTAGAGAGTTTTGCATTCAATCGGATAGCTTGTTTGTAGTTATCATGTTAAAAGCCAAAACTACCGATTTACGGGAAGTAGTCGTTAAAAGTGCAGTACGGCATATAAAAGGCAGCGGAGCATGGAGCAACCTTTCACCTATAGCCATTGCCACTACCGGTGGTTCGGCAGGCGATCTGTACCGCTCAATGCAAACCATGCCGGGTGTTCAGAGCCAAGGCGAAAGCGGAAAATTGATAGTGCACGGGGGAGATAGTCGTGAAATGAAGACCTACATCGACGAGATGCATGTGTTAATGCCCTATACTACCACAGGCGAGCATATGTCTGTTCGTGGACGCTATTCTCCTTTTATGTTTGAGGGCATCAATTTCTCATCGGGTGGCTACTCTCAAGAATACGGCGATGGCCTTTCCGCTGTGTTGCCGCTCTTTACCAAAGATGAAAGCAAGCTGTCGAAATGGGGTATCAACCCGTCAACCGTAGGGTTAGCCGGCGGTGGAACCAAAGCTTTTGACAAGGGTTCGGTTTCGCTGAACCTTGATTATCGTAACCTTGGTCCTTATTTTTCAATTATGCCTAACCGATTGGATATGAGCGAACCTTACCAAACAGGTTCTGCAGCCGCCCAATTTCGGTGTACTCCCGGTAAAGAGAGCATCATCAAGTCATACATTTCATATGATCGAACACAATTTACGCAGGGAACCGGAAATCTGACCGAAAACAATATGTATATCAATACTACATTTCGCTACACAAGCGATAACGGATACCGCTTGTTTGCGGGAGCGGCTTTCGCAAACATGGCACAACACATAGAAGGTGCACGCCACGAAAGTGATATCTTTGAAGATCATGCGCGGGAACTGCACCTGAAAGCGAAAACGTCCAAACGTTTTTCTCGTTTTATAAACCTGTCTGTCGGAGCGGAAGGTTATATCCGCCACTTCGGCAACGAGTATAACGACAGTGTAATCAACAGGTCGTTAACGGTCAATCCCGACCTCCTTGCTGCTTTCATCATCGCTACGTTATACCCTGTTAACAACATGAATATAGACGTTTCGGCACGGCTGGAGAACGGAATCCTTTCTCCCCGCATTGCAGCCAACTATAACCTATATGGGGTTGGTCTGTCACTCACGGCAGGTCGTTATCTGCAACAACCTGAAGTAAATTACTTATATATGAATCAAAACATGGAATCGGAACAGTGTCTGCAATATGTTGCCGGAGCCAAATATATCAAGAACGGGAAAATTTATCGCGCTGAGGCATACTATAAAGATTATCGCCATTTACCTCTTTTGGCCGCGGCATCGTTGACTTCCGATGGGTATGGTTACAGCAAGGGGCTCGACCTCTATTTCAGTGACGAAGCATTGTTCAAAAATTTTGAATACCAACTATCATATTCGTTCATCCTTTCCGAGAGAAAATCGGGTACTAATCGGGAAATGATAACTCCTTACTATGTTTCACGGCATAATGCTTCTGCAGTTCTTAAATATACAATCATGCCTCTGAAAAGCATTGTCGGCATAACGTATCGGTATGCCGACGGACGCCCTTATGCCGGAGGACTTACCAAATCGTACAACAGTTTGGATATGAGCCTTACATTTTTGGCTAATGCCAAACTGATTGTTTATGGTTCAATATCCAACATATTAGGGACAAAGAACGAATTCAGTAATGCCGATGGCGCCATAACGCACCCTGCTTACGACCGATTTATTTACATCGGTGCATTTATTTCGCTCGGCGGTAAGAGCGCCTATGATGTTTCCAATTTCTAATAATCATAAATCAATAGTAATCATTAAAAATAATCAAGATGAAAACAATTTTAATTTTCACGGCAAGCATCATCCTTTGTATCAACGTATCTGCACAAACGTTGGAGGAAATTGCTCAAAAAATCAATCGTCCGATGGCAACATCCGAGCTGATGGCTACCCGCGCCCAATTGGAGCGTTTATCTACCATGTCTTCGGTAGATTGGTTAACGATTTATTATTCGGCTTATGCCGACATAGAATTGTCGTTCCGTGTGGAGAATATCAATCAGAAAGTACAATACATTGACGAAGCGAAAGCATACCTTGATAAAATCAAGGGTGGTGATAAGTCGGAAATCGAAACATTACGCGGCTACTCATACTTTGCCTTAATGGCCGTCGACCCACAAACGAATGGGCCTAAATATGCCACCGATATTATTGCATGTTACGAAAAGGCATTGAAAGCCAACCCCGACAATCCGCGTGCTATTCTCCTTAATGCGATTTTTAGAAATAATATGTCCAAAGCGATGGGAACCCGGTACAAAGAGTTTGAAACAGAAGTAATCCGCAGCAAAGAACTATTTGCATTACAAGATACGACATCTATAAAACCTTATTGGGGAAGCACATTTTTGAAAACAGAATAGAATATTTATATAAAGTTCAATTAATAGTTTATGATATAAACCTGTTAGGTTTTTGAAACCTAATAGGTTTTGACCGGTTTTATTTGAAATTATTTATATAATAAAGTTTTGAATATTAACGTATCAAAAATTCCACTATATTCGAGTTCATTTTGAGATAAGGATATCCGATTGTATTTTTACGGATCGATAACTTTAAAATACAAAATTTGTCTTTTTGAAAATCCACGCATATTCTCAAGTTGAACCTACATTAATGATCTTAAACCGATGCGAAAATTTATTTATTTGATTTCCCTGTCGCTTGTTTTGTACACCTTTAAACTTTCGGCCCAAGAGGCTGATTCGACGGTCGAACGAGTTCTTGTTGTATTCAAAACCCACCTCGATATCGGCTACACCGATCTAAGCTCTTTAGTGGAACAGCAGTATATCGACAATTTTATTCCCCAAGCTTTGGCTGTGGCCGACGAATTGCGGGCAGCCGGCGGCGAAGAACGTTATGTCTGGACAACCGGTTCATGGCTCATTTTGGCTTATCTGCAACAAGCAGGTCCGCAGCAGGTCCAACTTTTGGAAGAGGGTATTCGGCGAGGAGACATCGCATGGAACGGCATTCCCTATACCGTTGAATCTGAAGTAATGAGCGGCCCGCTTTTCTCCGGTACGCTGAACTTGTCCGAACATCTCGACCGCCATTACGGAAAACAGACCCGGGGAGCTAAAATGACCGATGTGCCGGGGCATACGCGCAGTATTGTACCTTTGCTGAGCCGGGCGGGAATTCGTTTTCTGCACATCGGGGTCAATGGGGCAACACCCGTGCCCCGCGTCCCCGATATTTGTCGTTGGCGGGATACGGACGGCAGTGAAGTGATCTTGATGTACGAGAACAACTACGGAGGCACTCGGGTCCTGCCGGACAAAAAGACCGCTGTGTCGATTCAACTGACCGGCGATAACCGGGGTCCGCACACGGCAGACCAAGTGCGAGGTATTTACGCCGGCTTACGTAAACGCTATCCTCGGGCGAAAATCGAAGCTGCTACACTCACTGATGTGGCCGACGCTTTAACGGCGATCCGGGAGAAGCTGCCGGTCATCACGGCGGAAATCGGCGACACCTGGATCCATGGCATGGGCAGTTCGCCGATTCGCATGGCGCGTTTTCGGGCTCTGTCCCGGTTATATGGAAAATGGATTGCCGAAAAGCGCTTAGATCCCAACAACGAGGGAGCCGTCTTTTTTGCCGTCCAATTGGGCTTGATCGGAGAGCACACTTGGGGTTTGGATGTAAAAACCCATCTGCAACATTGGGATTCTTACGATTATGACCGTTTCAAACAAGCCCGTGGTCTGCCCGAGTTCGAACGAATCGAGGCTTCATGGCGCGAGGTAGACGATAACTTGGAGATAGCCCTCGAATATTTGCCTATTGAACTCCGGATGGAAGCTCAAAAAACAATCGCTCCCATCGGCAACCCGGACCGGCAAACGATTAACGGGAAAAAAGCCCCCAAAGAAATTTCGCCTCAAGGCGCCTTACAGATCAAGGCCGGAGGCTTGCGATTGACAGCCGGAGAACTGATCTATCAAACTTTTTCCGCCGAAGACTTCCGCCGATTTCATAAAACCTATTTAACCAGTTCGTCGGATTGGGCATTGCGGGACTTCGGAAAGCCCAGCTTGGAAAATAGCGGCGCCGAAAGCGCCTCAATTACGGCTTCTTTACAGACCTGCGAGACTCGTCGAAACAAAGGTCGTAAGGAAATTGCCTGTCAACTCGATTTTGCGAAAGATGCTCGGGTTGACTCCCGTTTTTATCCGGAACAGGTATACGCCAACTATTCGATTGATCCGTCCGGACGACGGATTGATATGTCTCTGACCTTGTTCCGTAAGCCCGCTAACCGCTTGCCGGAGGCTTATTGGTTGGGATTCTTACCGGAAGAGGTTATCGGTATGCTCGTCGAAAAAACGGGCGAGCCGGTAGATGTACTCGATGTAGTGGTAAACGGCAACCGTCAAATACATGGGATTGACCGTTACGTGGATATTCTCACGACGGCCGGCCGTATCCGCATCACGAGTGAAGATGCCTTTTTGGTGAGTATCGGCGGCAGAAACCTGCTGAATTACTCAACCGAACAACCGGATATCAACAAGGGCATTTATTTCTGCCTGTTCAACAACGTTTGGGGAACGAATTTTTCCATGTGGTTCGAAGGAAGCATCACCTACCGGTTTACCATCGAATTGAATCCAAAATAACCGGAAAATAGGTAATACTAACCCGCAAATGAATACCTAAACGGTTTTTGA
>JAVBNP010000109.1:0-8758 GCA_031551455.1 Bacteroidales bacterium
CGTCCGGGAGTGGTTTATTCGCCGCTCGGCGAAACGGGTCCCATGTACTCCAGCAGTATTCTCAGTTGGAAAAAACAGGCCGAATTGGACAGGGATGTTCGAACGATCAACGATTTTAATGTGACCAGTTATTTGGAAGCCGCTTTTTTGAAAGATTTTACGGCTCGGGTCACGGTTGCGATCGACAAAACGTTTGAATTGCGTGATCGTTATCGGAATAATGAAACCGGTCGTTATCGTACGGAAGGTGGTGCATTGGCGCGTAATTCATGGGAGTATACCAACCTTTATACGTTGCAGACCATCAATTGGGCGCACGATTTCGACAAACATCATTTGGATGCCCTTATTGGTCACGAGTTTACCCAAATACAAAACGATAAGGTGAATTATATGGCCGGGCAAGGATTGATTCCGGGGTTTGATGCTCCGACCAACTTTATAGCGATCAATACCGGTTCGGGAGGTTCATATGGTGCTTCGGGTGGTGATAAAGATCTTGAAAGGCTTGAAGGTTATCTGATGCGCGTTAACTATAATTACGATAGTCGTTATCTTTTGACGGGTAGCCTCCGTGTCGACGGTTCGTCCAAATTCAGATATACGGAAGATCGTTGGGGCGTATTTTGGTCACTCGGCGCCGCATGGCGCATCATCGGCGAAGAATGGATGAAAAACGTCGGTTGGTTAAATGACTTGAAACTCCGTGCCGACTACGGCGTCATTGGTAACCAAAACGGGGTTCCCATTTATTCGGCCTATCAGAGATGGACCTATGCAGTGGGCTCATGGAGCGGTGCCGGTCCGTCCAGAGCATCCACTTGGACCTTATCACCGGGAGATGCCGTGAACGAACATCTGACATGGGAGAAAGTACACACCTTCGATGTAGGCTTGGATTTTCGGTTCTTGAAACGAGTTTCCGGAACCGTGGATTGGTATCAACGCGAAACGCGCGACATGTTATGGAAAACGCCATTGTCCTGGGAATTGGGACAAGCCGATATGTTATATAATTCCGCAGCCATGCGAACCCGTGGTATCGAAGTGGATTTGAACGTGGATATCATCAACACGCAAGATCTTTTGTGGTCGATCAATGTGAATGCATCGCACTATAAAAGTATTTTGACAAAAGTACCCACGGGTATGGGTAATGAGGCTTTAAACGGCATGTGGGAAGCCACGTTGGATGCATGGAGTGCTGCAGGAACGGGAACTACAGCTACCCCTATTTATCTTCGCGGTGAAGGAAAACCATATTACAACCTCTATATGGTAAAATATATGGGTGTGGACCCGAATACCGGTTTGGCATTGTATTCTCATAGGGTAAACGACGATGATATTTTCAACAATACTTATCCGGGCAAACAGAAAGGCGACATTGTGGCAACCACCAACGGAGAAATTGCGACGAGGTTGGAAATAGACGATGCAACTCCCAAAGTTATCGGAGGTTTCGGTACTTCGCTGTCGTACAAAGGGATTGACTTTTCGGTACAGTTTGCATATCAAATCGGAGGCAAATTCTACAGCAACAATTACGGTTATTTGGGCTTGTATCATGGCGAACGTATTGGTGCTGCCGTAGCGGAAGAACTGTGGAACAACACTTGGTCACCCGCCGGCACGAATGCCAATGCCACATACGTGAATACTTCGGCTAAATTTCCCATGCAGATGTACGGTAATCCCAACGGGAAATACCAGAGCGGTCCCCAAGTGGCGGACAGCAATTATACCGATTTAAACCTGTTCGATGCATCTTATTTGAGCGTAAGAAATATCACCTTGGGATACACCTTACCCAAAAAATGGATGGATCAAATCGGTATTGAAAGAGTTCGCGCTTTTGCTACGTTGGATAACATGTGGCTTTTCACCAAAGTTTCCGGTATTGACCCGCGCATGGATATTACCGGAGGGTTTGGCGTGGGCGCCGGCGCTTATCCGTATATGAGAACCGCTTCGTTGGGACTTAATGTAACTTTTTAAATTTGAAGATCATGAAAAAGTATGCCATCATATTTGTAGCGGTTGTATGTGCAGCCGTATCTTGCAGTAAGGAGTTGGACGTTGCTCCCCCCAATAGTATCACCACCGATCAAGTGCTTGGTTTGCTGAATAATTCGGATGAAACTACACGTAAATCGATTTTTCAGGGGATGACTGCGTCTTTACATTTATTGATCAATAGGAACGATCCCGGGTCGGGAGCGTTGGAATATCGTTACAATAATTTCACGGGTTCCGGAGTGATGCGGGGATTCGAAGGGAATGACATGGTATTTGCTAATACCAGTGCCGTTGCTTATTCCACCGCTTTCGGCAGAGAGGAATATCAATATGTCAACATCAGAGGAGCATCGGGAGCTCACTTTTTTTATTGGAAACAAGGCTATCAATTTGTTGCCCAGGCAAATAAAATATTGAACTTTCTAACAGATGATGTGGTAGGCGAAAGTGCCGACTTGAAAAAATTTCAAGCATATGCATTATTTATACGTGCTTTCGGATACAATCATTTGTTGGAAAATTACCAAGATGCTTATACATTGGCCGGTGGCAGCAAACTCGGTGTACCTCTCTATACGAAATTTGATCCCACTCAACCGTATCAAGCGCGCGCCACACTTGAGCAATGCTATAAACTAATCAATGATGATTTGAATCTAGCCATAGACAATCTTACATTCAATGGAGCGAGCGGCTTTACCGATGCCAAGAATGATATAGATGTCGGTGCGGCCTATTTTTTAAGGGCTCGCGTATCGTTATGTATGGGTAACTGGGGACAAGCAATATCCGATTGCCAAAAAATTATTGATAAATACGGTACTGCCTTTATGACCGAAACTCAATATGTAGCTCAAAAACAAATCGCAGATGGTAAGGATCAGTATTTTGCAATTAATTCGGGGTTTCTTAATTTGGCTCAGAACCCGGAAACCGTTTTCGGTTTCACTTGGGATGACAGAACCGGAGGAACTAGTCCTTATCCCACCGTTTCTTATTGGTTAAATGTTTATGGTACGGGTACCTCTCAAGGATCGCTCAGAGGATTTAACGTTCAAATCGATCAACAGCTTTATGATAAGATAGCGGATGCAGATTATCGGAAGAAAAATTTCTTGGGACCAACCGGAGGTTATAACTATACCTATGCAGATGGAACTGTTCAAGCCATCCTGCCGTATGCAAATCTGAAGTTCGCCAGCACGGTAGGTAAACCCGGAGGTACGAATACCGCAGATGCGAAAAATAATTCCTATCAAAACGATTGGACGTTGATGCGTCTTTCCGAAGTATATCTGATGTTGGCCGAAGCGCAGGCCAATACTACCGGAGGTGAAAGTGCCGCCAAAACTACGTTGGATAAATTAATATCCGCTCGTACCAATGGCACATATGATTCCGATACTTATCCCTCACATGCAAGTTTGACCATGCTTCAGAAGGTGCAACTTCAAACTCGTATTGAAATGTGGGGTGAGAATGGTCTTGAGTTTTATAATAATCGACGTTGGAATATTGCGGTGAATCGTTCTGCTTCAGCTAATCACTGGACCAAAAGCCCGATCAGTGTACCCGAAATGACTATGCAGATTCCTTCGCAATCCATCAGTCTCAATGGATTATTGGAGCAAAATCCGTAAAATAATTCTTTGGAAAGTGTAAATATGATAAGGCGGGGTAAAATGCTCCGCCTTATTTTTGTGAAATGGCTCAATGTTTCTCTCATATCATTTTCTATCACGGGTGTCAAAGTCATCACCAAAAAGCTATTGAAAAAACAACAACGAATTTCATAACTTTGCAACATTTATAAAATCGTCGTTTGGTAAGAACGTGAGAAATACCGTTATCTGGATCATATTGATTTTACTGTTGATCGTCGGCTTTTTGGCCGTACTTTTTACGGGTAATGTTCGCATTCCTTTGCGGGATATTATCGGAATATTGTTTACGAATAGCATCTTTTCCGAAGATCAGGTTACCATCATTCGCGAATTTCGTTTGCCCAAAGCCGCTACTTCCGTATTGGTGGGCACGGCATTAAGCGTAAGCGGATTGCAAATGCAGGCCGTGTTCCGTAATCCTTTGGCGGGACCGTATGTGTTGGGAATTAGCGCCGGGTCGAGTCTCGGTGTGGCTTTTATGATTATGGGGTTATCGGGAACCATTATCGGGAATGGTTCGGGTGTGCTCGGTAATTGGATGATCGTTCTTGCCGCATTTTTGGGTGCATCGGCGGTATTATTTCTCATTTTTTCGGTTTCGTTACGCATCAAGGACATCATGACCATACTGATTCTCGGAATCATGTTCGGGAGCATTACCTCTTCCTTCATCAACGTTTTGCAATATTTCAGCAATGAAAGTCTGTTGAAATCGTTTACTGTATGGACAATGGGCAGTCTCAACGGTGTTACCGTATCGCAACTGAAGGTGTTGGCGCCGTGCGTTGGCGCCGGACTGTTGGCCTCCGTTTTTTCCGTAAAGGCATTGAATGCCATGCTGCTGGGTGAAAATTACGCTCGCAGTGTCGGTGTAAATATTATAACCTCACGTTTGTTGATATTTTTCGGTACGGGAATTTTGGCGGGAAGCGCTACCGCTTTTTGCGGTCCGATAGGCTTTGTAGGTATTGCCGTGCCCCACATCTGCCGAATGCTTTTCCGCACGGCCGATCAACGAATATTGCTCGTTGCTTGTATCTTGACGGGAGCTGTTGTTATGTTGGCGAGTGACTTGATATCACTCCTTCCGGGCAATGGAGTGGTTTTGCCCATTAATTCCGTTACCGCTTTCATCGGGATTCCCATTATTATTTGGATTATTGTCCGAAATCACAAAATGTCATCATTCATGTAAAGCAAAACCAAAAGTTTATGCACAGACGACAATTCATGGAAACGGCCGTAAAAGCTTCCGGTTTGCTTCTTGCTTCGGCAAGCGGATTGCCCGGATGCCTATCGACAAAAGCCGAAAATTCGGCAGTATTGCCCATATCGAAAACAAAACAACCGTTAGCCATTGCTATGTGGGATTTCAGTTGGATATTGAGGCATCATCGGTACGGCGAGTTCGAAAATTGGGATAAAGTATTGGAAGAATTGGTCGAACGCGGGTATAATGCCATCCGTATAGATGCCATGCCGCAGTTTACGGTTTCCGACAAGGAGGGAAAAATAACGGAAGAATATCGGAGCGTAAGAGACAGTTGGGTCCCCTGCCTTTGGGGAAACGACTATACCATGAGTTTTCGTCCGAGGGAAGCGCTGTCGGAATTTCTGGAAAAATGCAAGAAATACCAAATACGAGTGGGGTTGGCTACTTGGTTTCAAGCGCATGGGACGGGACGGAGTGACATTTTCATGGAACCCGACGGTTTGTATCGTGCGTGGGATGAGACATTGACATTTTTGCAAAACAATCGTTTGCTCGATAATGTCATTTATGTTGATGTTCTCAACGAATATCCCTTCTGGCACGGCTACGATTGGTTGAAAAATGAGATGAATGCGCGTTCCGATATCAAGCAATTCAAGTTGAATAATCCCAACGCGAATGTTCCTGACCCTGATATAACGGAACTCAAAGGGAATTCGTTGCAAAGAGAATTTTACAATCAATTTGTCAACGATATACTTATTCGACTGAAAACTAAATATCCGACATTGGATTTTTTTGTGTCCTTGGATTCGGGTATGTCTTTAAAAAATATCGATTTAACGAATTTTGCCGCATTGGATTATCATGTTTGGTTTGCTCACAAGGAGAATATTCCCGGGTTGAAAGAAGTTACGAGCCGCGACCAAACAATAGATTATTGTGTCGTTACAAGAAATTTACAGGCATATTGGACGGCGAACAAAGAATCGTTGACCGGTTGGATGAACGAGCAAATGAGAGCTATATCACAAACTGCGGAAAACGAAGGAATTGTATGCGGAAATACCGAAGGATGGGGGCCCATTTTTTGGTTTGATCATCCGGAGCTTGATTGGACGTGGGTAAAAGAATCGGCTCAAGTTTGCATTGATTTGCTGCAAGCTTATCCGAATTACAAATTCATTTGTACGTCCAATTTTACACATCCCCAATTCAAGGGTTTATGGAGCGATATAAATTGGCACAAAGAGATAACTCGAAAAATCCGTAATAGGTAATATCCGATTTGGATGATCGGTTGAATTGACAAAACCAATCAATTTAAAAAATCAGACAATCCGAATTACAAGAATGTTTGTAAAATTCCCGAATCTTTGATTCGGGAATTTTTTATATATCGATATCGGTGAATGTTTGATCCCGACGATACTGGCAAGTGATTCCGATAAGGAATGTTGTTAAACTCCCCGAATTCATTATGGAAAAGGCGATTTGATACGATCGCTGTGCCGAAAATACGAGCTGTTTACGCGAAACGTAAATCGAACCGACATTTAAAACAATTCTCCTCTTTGCGTTGTTGTGTATGTTATCAAGGAAAATAAACATCGCAAAAAGATCAATCATTATGTCCGGAAAATTGTTTTTATCTATAGTATTTATGTTTGGGCTTAACTCAACGCATGCGCAGCAACGCGTTGATTCACTGGCTGCATATGTCTTGGACAGGGCAGTTGAAAGAATTCAAAATTTAGTATCGTGCACCTATACAGCTCATATAACATATGATGTGTCGACCGCCGATCTCGGTTTGGTAAAACATAGTTATACCGATAAAGTATCCATGCGTTTTCCCGATAAAATGCTGATTACATCGACGGGCGATAAAGGTCGACGATTGATGGCATACAACGGAAAAAAATTTTATTTGTATTCATACGTCAATCACAACTACGTGGAAGTTACGGCACCGGAAACTATTCTCGGGACCATTCATGCCATCAATAATAATTACGGAATCGAATTTCCCGCAGCCGATTTCTTTTATCCCACATTTACGGATGATATCATTGCCACCGGCGGCAGTTTGATATATTTGGGCACTACTTGGGTCGGCGACAAGGAATGCCACCATATTGCCGGTATGGATACCAAAGGAACGGGGTTTCAATTTTGGATTACCGACATACAATTTCTTCCCGTGAAAATGGTCATGGTATACGGTTCCGAAAAGGGAGGACCGCAATATGAAGCAATATATACCGATTGGGTATTAAATCCCGTATTATCCGACAGTATGTTCGAATTTATTCCGCCGCCATCGGCATCCAAAACCAAATTAACACCTGTCGCTCAAACAAAATAACTCAAAAATCATGTCATCATATTTTTCTTACATCGGACGTTTCGGGCTTTTCATCGGTTTGTTTTTCGGTTGTTCCCAAATTGCGGAAGCACAACGTTATTATCATCCCGCTCCCGGAACAACACGGACGGTAACCCGAACGACGACCACCACCTATCGTTATCCGGCTCCGCCTCCGCCGAGACCGGTGCCTGTCCCGGTACCTCGTCCCGTTCCCGTCCCGGTGCCCGTTCCTCGTCCTGTCCCGGTACCTGTTCCTTATCATCCCTACCATCCGTATTATTATCATCCGTTTGTGCCATACTATTGGGGTCCCGCATGGCATCCGATCGGCTTCATGATCGCAACCTTAACTACGGCCGCCGTGATCGTTACCGTCGAAAATCAACGATATCATTATGACAGCGGGGTGTTTTATGTGGAAGCTTCCGGCGGATACAAAGTGGTTCCCGCACCCGTGGGAGCCGTGGTCAGTTCCTTGCCGTCGGGTTATTCCACGGTGGTGGTAAGTTCGGCAACTTATTATTATTACGGAGGCGCTTATTACGTCAAATCGGGATCTTCATATAAAGTAATCGCTCCGCCGACGGGAGCCGTGGTTGCCAAGCTTCCCGACGGAGCAAAAGAAACAACCGTGAACGGACAAAAATACATTGAATACAACGGCACGTATTATCAACCCATTTCGCAAGAAGGACAAGATGCGTATGAAGTGGTCGTTATCCAAAAATAGACGAAAAAATTGTGTTTCCCGATCAATAAAATGGGATACGAAATAGATTCCGAAATAAAATACGGCGGATCAATAAGACGATTCGCCGTATTTTTTATGTATTGATTTTTACGGAACCAAAGAAGAGTAACGGGATTCCGGAATAATATCCTTACTCCGCCGTTGCAAAATGGAATTCCATAATTGTCGGATATGTTTCGGGGTGATGGCCACATTGAGCGCATCATTTTCTACCGGGAAATCAAGCAGTCGATACAAATCTTTAACCATCGGTGTTTTGATGATGTTATTTCCCGTTTTTGGAATTTTCCCGTTTTTGTCGATTCCCAAGATCATGTTATCGGAAAATTTGAAATTCCCGATGGAATCGATACCGATCCATTCACCCGGATACATCATATAAAAAATATTGTTACTGATTTTGATATCCGAAGGTTTACCCATGATTTTAACGGGATACGTTTTGTCGGATATGTTGTAAAACAAGTTGTTGTGAATGACAGACCGGGTATGCCCGGAACCGTAAAAGTGAAAAAGCGCATTGCCGTCATTCATGCTGATGTTCCGGCGAATAACATGCCCGACATTTTCGGCATCGGGTACATCGGGAGAATGTCCGAACAACAATAAAAATCCTCCGTCATTATCGTGGCTGTAATTGTATTGATAAACATGGCCGACCGAATACGCATCACAGTCGAAAGCCATACCGTCGCGCGTACCATGCGTATGACAAACTTCATTGTATTGTATCAGTACCG
>JAVBNP010000018.1:0-13761 GCA_031551455.1 Bacteroidales bacterium
GTTGAGAGACTGTTTCGACGAATCAAAAGATTCAGAAGGGTCTTCACTCGTTACGAAAAAACGGATATAATGTATATCGCATTTGTTATGTATGCTTTAATTATAGATTATATAAAATAGTGTTAACACGTCCTAATTTAATTCAGCCCGACGGCAACGCCTCGGGGTAGAAAAACATCCTTTAAAATCGGCGTCCCGGAGGGACAGCTTAAATGTTTAGCCGATTTCCTAATAATTTCCGATTAACACACACAACTTGAAGCATCGCTTACGTTCTTCACCATGAAATGAAGGCGATTCAATATATTCACCTCGCTCATACCACTGTCGAAATCAAGGAAAAGCAGGTTCATGTCGGGATAACGATCGCGGATACGTTTTTCCACACCTTTCGATACCACATGATTGGCAATGCAACCGAACGGCTGAACGCTGACGACGTTGTTCACGCCGCTTTCGGCAAAAGCCGCTATCTCGCCCGGGATGAGCCAACCTTCGCCGAACTGATTTGCCAAATTGAGTATCTCGGATGCTTTCGCGGACATGTCGCGGATATCGTGCGACGGTTCGTAACGAAGGTAACGTTTCATGACGCGATTGGTCCGGCTTACGAAACGTCCGGCATATTGCTCGAAGAAATAAATCGCTACATCCGACAACGACGCGCGACGTAAATGTTGCTTGGTGTTGACGTCGATGTTGACGAAACTTTGCAGAAAGAAATCGATCAACGGCGGCACCACCGGCTCCATGCCTTGCGATATCAGCCAATCGACCATATCTTGGTTGCCGAACGAATTATATTTGATGTATATTTCGCCGACAATACCGATGCGCGGATAGTTACGTCCGGTGACCGACACGGCATTAAACTCCGTAACGGCGCGTTTCAATAACCCGAATACGGCCGTCACATCCTTACGCAGCATTTTGGAATGCACGGCGCGCAGATATTTGTCGAGCAAGCGGGCAGAAGTCCCTTTTTGCGTTTCACGCGCCACCGTCGAATAATACATCTTGGCAAGACTGTCGGCATAGCAGATCGCCGCAAAAGTGGTCGGCAACAACTTCATCCAATTGACCTCGAATCCCGGCTGACTGTTGAGCACCTTTCCTTCGGTACCGATGGCGATCACGGGGACATCCCGAAATCCCGCCGAAATCAACGCTTTTTTGATAAGCGACAAATAAGTCGAAGCGCGGCATTGCCCTCCCGTTTGCGTAATACCCACGGCCACTTCGTTGCGATCGTATTTACCGGATTGCAACGCTTTGATGATATCGCCCACCACGATCGTCGCGGGGTAACAAATTTCGTTGTTGGCATATTTCAATCCGGTTTCCACCGACAACTTGTCTGCCGAAGGCAAATTCTCGAGTTTATACCCGGCCAAAGAGAACAACGCCGGCAACAAACGCGAATAAATATGCGAAAATTCGGGCGCGAGAATGGTACGGCGGCGATCTTCCTGTTCGAAAAAAGCCACTTGTTCGCGTTCCGATGACAGTATGTCGCCGGCATTCCGCAAAGCAAACGATTCGAGCATTGAACGAAGGCGAAGACGCAACGATCCCGTACTCGTAATTTCATCCACACGTACCAAGGTGTATGCTTTCCCGACGGTTTTCAAGATTTCGCGCGTCTCATTCATGGTAATGGCGTCGGGACCGCAACCGAACGAATTGATTTGCACCAATTGCACGTTGGACGGTTGGCTTCCCACCCACGCTGCTGCCCGATAAATACGATTAGGATACGTCCATTGCGGCAACACATGCATTTCGGGTAAGTCTTCCGTTTCATCAATAGCATCCTCGGGCAACACGTCGACTCCGGATTCGGCCAACATGTCGGGAATTTTGCTGTTGATGAGCGAATCGGTATGATACGGCCGGCCGGCCAACACTATCAACGTTCGTCCGTCAACGGCGGCTTCCGTGATAACTTCTTTTGCACGACGGCATAAACTTTCTTTATATGCGATTTGAGCTTCTTGCGCTTCGCGGAATGCCTTTCGAAAAACGGTTTTATTCACGCCCAGTTTATGCAGATAGCGATAACAGGCTTTTTCGAGCAATCGTTCATCCGCAAAGGATATCACGGGGCTGTCCATGGGAATTCCCCAACGCATTTCGGGATTCACCGAACTGCGAATAACCTCGGCATAACTGCTTACGATGGGGCAGTTATATGCATTGACGGCGTCTTTATTTTCGAACCGCTCGTAGATCACCATCGGATAAAAAATACGCTCCGCTTTGCGCTCGGCAAGATCGTATATATGTCCGTGCACCAATTTGGCGGGAAAACAAATACTGTCAGACATGATGGTTCCGAGGCCCTTCTCGTACATCTGCATCGTTGAGGGCGCCGAAAGCACGACTTTCATGCCGCAACCGCGCAACAAAGCGCTCCAAAACGGCAGATTTTCGAACGTGTTGAGCACGCGCGGTATACCGATGACATAACGCGGGTTGTCGGGTTGCTCGCCGATGCAGGCTTCCAGTAACTCGTTTTTGTATTGGTACAGATTAACGCCCCGAACGGATGCTTTACCCTTATTGTTGAAAACCTTTTCGCATTTGTTGCCCGAATAGTACGAATTTCCACTCCGGAAAACAAACTTGGTCACCACGCAAAGATTCTCGCAACCTTTGCAGCGCAATTGTTTGCTTTGATACTCGGTAAGTTTGTCGAGCTTATCCAATTGCAGACCGGAGCGGAGCCAGTCCTCCGTATTGTCCGATTTATTGTTATCCTCGTTCATTACGATTTTTATTTCTTATTTTTTTGAAGAAAATCCAAGGCAAGACAGTTAAATTCGTCCGGCATTTTAAATGCAAAAAAATGATCGCCTTTCGGGACAATCACTCGTTCGGAACCGACAATGGACCGACTTATTTCATCGTTGTGACGTTGACGTACCATATCGTTTTCGCCCGTGACAACCAACGTCGATACCGATATCCTCGATATCTCGTCAAGGGTAAGTCGAGGGTGATGTACCATTAAATTCCAAATTTCCTTTCGCGGACGAGCTTTTTTCGACAACAAGGAAATCACCGACAGCCAAACATACACCGCCCGAATGGATACGTAAGGAACAAATCGGAGACCTCCGGGTCGGTAATTTGCACCGAGTAAAATCATTGTTGTTATGCGTTCGGGAACGGACAACGCAAAATGCAACGCAATAATCGCCCCGTCGCTGAAACCCAAAATATGCGCTTTATCGATACTGAGTTCATTGAATACCGCCGACAAATCATCGGCGAATGTATAAAAGTCAAGCGGTGCGGTCCCTCTCGTCGATTGCCCGTGTCCGCGGGTATCAACGGCTACCACTCTGTAAAAAGACGAAAAGAAACGAATTTGCGGTTCGAAAATATGCAGATCTTCACCGTTACCGTGCAACAATACCAATATCGGAGCGTTCTCCGTTCCGAACATCTCGCAATGAATCAATGCATCGCCCGATTTAATATCCGCCGATTCCTTTTGCATGCAATATTATTCCCAAGAAAATATATTTACCGCCGGCGGCGTCAAACAATCGCCGCTTCCCGTTTTTCGGCAACCGACGACATCGACCGACGATTTTCGACGGTTGTCAACTTCGTCCATTGCTTACGAGCAATCACCGCGGCCCCGTAAGCTCCCATCAATTCGGGAATGTCGGTCATGATAACGGGTTTCCCCGAAAGCAATTCCAATGCTCTACGTACCGAGGGATTACGGAATGTTCCGCCTTGTACCGACAAACGATTGCCGAGATCATCCGGATTGGTGACATTCAACACTTTAATTAATGCGTTTTTAATGACCGAATAGGACAATCCCGCAGCAATATCCTCGACGGAAGCATTTTCGCGCAACGACTGTTTTATTTTCGAATTCATGAACACCGTACAACGTGTTCCGAGATCGCACGGCGCACCGGCTCGACAAGCTTTGTCGGCGAACTCTTGCACGGACATTCCGAGATTTTTTCCGAATGTTTCGATAAACGAACCGCATCCCGACGAACAAGATTCGTTCAGTTCGATGCGTCGGATGGCACCGTCGCGAATGAAGATCGCTTTCATGTCCTGCCCGCCGATATCGAGAATAAACGATACGTCGGGATCAATATGTCGCGCGCCCGCATAATGCGCGATGGTTTCCACCACACCGTCGTCAATGCCGAAAGCCGCCTTAATCAAATCCTCTCCGTAGCCCGTTACCACGCTGCGTCGTATAATAAGTTTTTTTCCGACGGCTGCCGCCTCATCGCGAAGAAGACGCAATCCTTCGTGCACGGTTTCCACGGGTTGTCCCTCATTGTTTCGATAAAATCCGAACAATAATTCGTCATTTGCGCCCAACACCGTTATTTTGGTGGTTGTCGAGCCCGAATCGATCCCCACGAAACAATCCGTTCCGCGATAATCGGATAACGAAACCCGTTTAACGGTCACAGGTGGATTTTCCTTTTGCCAACGGTCCCGTTCGTCGTTCGAGCGAAACAAGGGCGTCAAACGATTGGATACAACGGTTTGTTGCCGTTGCGATCGTTCGGATATTGTTGTCAACAATTGCTTCATCGCAACACCGGAATCGGCCTTGCACGACAACGCCGCACCCAAAGCGGGAATTATCTCGGGATGTTCGGGACGGATCATATCCGTTTCCGCTATGTTCAGCACTCTTACAAAAGCCTTTGTCAACTCGGGCAAAAAAGTAAAAGGCCCGCCAATAAACATCACTTGCGGCAACACCTCGTATCCGCGCGCCAACGTATTGATGCTTTGCACCGCAACTGCGTGAAACACGGAGGCGGCAATATCTTCTTTCGGAATTTTTCGGCTGATGAGATTTTGTACGTCGGTTTTGGCAAACACGCCACACCGCGACGCTATCGGATAAATGGTTTGATAGCCGCCGGCCAACAAGCTCATCTCGGACGTTTCCACGTTCAATAACGATGCCATCTGATCGATGAATGCACCCGTACCGCCCGCGCAACTGCCGTTCATGCGAATATCGGGCATACGTTTCTCCGAAAAGAAAATCATTTTCGAATCTTCGCCGCCGATGTCGATCAACGTTTTCACGTGAGGATAAAGTTGCCGTACCACTTCGGTTGCGGCAATTAACTCTTGAATAAACGCAATACCGGTACTGTCGCAAATCCCCATTCCCGCCGATCCCGTTACGGTAAGCGCCGTCGGTTCGTTCCCGATCACCAACTCCGCCGCGGTTAATAATGCCGACACGGTTTCGTATATTTGCGTGTTGTGACGTACATAATCGGTGTACACCAATCGAAGCCGATCGTCGACAACCGCAATTTTCGCCGTGGTGGAACCCACATCCAAACCTATTCTGTACATTTTTACAATACGTTTTACATTTCTCATGATTCTCGGAAAACCGATTCGTGTTGTTCGTTTCCCGATCGTTAATTTTTGATGTATTTCATTAAGAAGTCAAGAATATGTTGCTTCCGGTTACGAATAAATTCGCGGAAATATTCTTCGCTCTCATCGAGAAAAAATTTGGTTACCATCGGTTTAAACACAAACGGCATGATACACATTCCGATAAGGCTTGCCCAAAACTGTGCTACATCGAATTCGCCTTTCCGGTGGTTTTCCATTTCGGAAACAATCTGTTGTTTGAGCTTTTCGATGTCGAAATTACGGGAAAGAATCAATCCGACCATGCGCTCGGGACAAGCGTTTAAGTCGTGCACCATAAAACTGGCGTAACCTGGGTTTTCCAGCATAAAATTCAAATATTCGTCGACAAATTGACCCAATTTGATGGACAACGGAATATCCGCATTAACAATGTTGACCATTTGAGCGAGAAAAGAATCGATCACATGTTCAAATACGGCATCAAACAGTTTATCCTTGTTACGATAATAATAATGCAATGACGTGCGGCTGATGTGTGCTTCATCGGCAATCTCCTGCATGCTGGTACCCGACAATCCTTTTTGAATAAAAACGGTGGTGGCCGCTTCCAATATCTTGGCTTCCACATCAATGTTTTTATCTATAACATCTTGGTTATTTGCCATTTTTATATTTGACTTTCGTGTTTGACAATTTCGTTTGACAAAAGTGTCAAAGGTAGGTTATTTTTATGAAATCAACAAATCCGATTTTACACAAAATCCGATTTATTTTCCGCAAAAAACAATCACCCGATTCATTAAGGTTTAATTGAGGAATCACGATTCTCCGTGTTCCGTTATTTTCGTCTCAATGCGAAACCGCTTTTAAGTCGACAGCCGAACCTATCAATGTTATAATAAAAAAGACGCTCCAAAAATCCGCGGATTTCTTGAACAAAAAACACTCGTAAGGTAGGATGTCAATAGTTGATGAAAAACGGATTATACGAATTATTCAAAAATATGCGGAAAAATAAATTCTGTATAAAAAATCACTTTCCCGTCTTTTGTAAAAATCGTACCAAAGTTTGGTAAATTGCAAATACTTAAATAAACATTATTTGCTTCTTCATCTTCAAAAACCAAGTTGCCATTTTTGTCATACCAAAATCTTGAAGTGTATTTATTTTCTCCATAATAAAAGGTAGTGAATCCATTTTCATCTGTGGGGAATCCTCCGGGACTTTTATCATAAAACTTCACCGTACCGTCACTTTCGACTACTTTTATTGTCGATTGTGAAACCCAACATAATAAAAAATAAAGATCATTTGCCTCTTTATCTTCTAATGTAATTCTATTTAGGTCGGTTTTATTATGATAAAATCTTGATTCATATTTTTCTCCTTTGTAATAAAAAATCATTGTACCTTCCCACTCAATGTTTTTCAAAATTTCCTCAGACTCTCCCTTAAGGCCTTCATTGGGATGAATGGGTTCTTTGCTGCAAGATAATAATAACCCTAAAAGAATGTAGATAAACAGATTTTTCATGATACATCATATTTTCACCAAAATTACCTTAAAAAACAATAATATCAAATCAATTTTACTATAACATACATATATTAAGCCAATAAAGCTTAATTCACCTCAAATGTACATATATCATTTCGATGCAACAAACATTTTACAACAAAATATTCTTGTTTGTCTTTTTTCTTATTGGTTCGCGACAATTCCACCATTTCATCGCCGTTTATGCCGAGACAATAAATAGATCCGATTTCGAAAACCTCTGCAATAATCAATAACATCCCATCCGGTTCATATCACCTCACGTTCAAGCCGGGTATTTCCCGCAAAATATCTTATTCCTCGGAATAACCGAAACAAAACAACATTTGAAAATGTTCCGATGAATATCGGTACTTTTTTTGCAGTAGTTTTGCCGAAATTAAAAAACGATTCGGATGAAATCGATACAAGAAGAGCAAGACGCGATTGTCAAGGAATTTGAAATTTTCGACGATTGGTTGGATCGTTACGAATATCTTATCGAAATAAGCAAAGACCTCGAGCCGCTTGATTCGAAATACAAAACCAACGAATATTTGATCAACGGATGTCAGTCACGCGTTTGGTTAACCGCCGAGATGCAAAACGATATGGTAGTATACCACGCCGAAACGGATGCCATTATCACCAAGGGGATTATTTCGCTGTTGATTCGGGTTTTATCCGGTCGTCGACCCGAGGAGATCATCAATGCCGATTTGTACTTCATCGACAAAATCGGCTTGCGGCAAAACCTTTCGCCGACACGTTCGAACGGGCTTTTGTCCATGGTCAAACAAATGAAATTGTATGCCTTGGCATTCCAAAGCGTAAGTAAAACATGAATGAGGCCGCGCATGCGGTAAACGAAAATGAACGATTTATTAAAATTGGAACCTTTAATCGTAGGAACATTAAAGGAAATATATGATCCCGAAATACCCGTTAACGTCTACGATTTGGGCTTAATATACGATATTAATGTCGATGACGACAACAATGTTATCGTTACCATGACATTAACCGCTCCCAATTGTCCGATCGCCGACGATATATTGTTGCAGGTAAAAGAAGGCGTCGAGGCCATCGAGGGCGTAAAAAACGTCACCGTTAATTTGGTATTTGATCCGCCGTGGTCAAAAGATATGATGTCGGAAGAAGCGTTACTCGAATTGGGTTTTCTGTAAGCAAAAAAGATAAAAATAATCGGGAAATATTTTGGATTTCTCGAAAAAAAACTTTTTCTTTACTTTGTTGTTTAGATAAGACTATTGGTATAATATTATGTTTGATTATCAAATCTTTGTGAAATGACGAAAGTGAAAAGAGAAAAGAAGAAATTAACTCCCGCCGAGGAAGAAATCATGCAAGTACTGTGGAAAATCGAAAAAGGTATCATCAAAGATATCTTAAAAGAATTTCCAAACCCCAAACCGGCCTACAATACTGTAGCAACCGTGTTGCGTGTAATGGAAAACAAAGGATTTGTCGCCCATGACGAAGTTGGTGTTTTCTACCAATTTTATCCTTTGATTACCAAAGACGCCTATGCTAAATCGCAAGCCAAGAGTCTGATAAAAGCGTATTTCGAATCTTCGCTTCCGAAATTAACGGCTGCTTTTGCCAAGGAAGAAAACTTGTCGATGGCCGACATCGAACAAATCAATCAAATTTTTGCCGCGGCCAAAGAAGCCAAAAACGAGTAATCTTTGCATCATGGTACAAACCAAAATAAATGGCTGTCTTAGTCTATTTAGTGAAAACAACGGTCGTTTTCGTCACGTTGTTCTCATTATATAATGTTTTTCTGAAAGACATTACCTTTCTGAAAATAAGACGCTGGTATTTGAACGGAATTGTCTTGCTTTCTTTTCTGATACCGGGGATAAGTCCTTTTATATTTTCGCGTCACGATTATCCCGAATTCGGTCCTTTTTTAACGGAAACAAGCGACTTTATACGCGGAAATGCCATAACGAGTTGGTTGACAGAATCTTGGGCGATTGATTTTATCAATACGCTCGTCATTATCGTTATTGCGGTAAGTTTTATTTTGGTCACAACCAAATATGTATGGGGATTGGTCGGGATGTTTCGTTTTTTGAAAAAAAGCATCGTTGTGTCAAAAAACGAACAATTTGTTCTTCGGATGGGGCACAAAGGCAAAGGTTGTTTTTCTTTTGTCAAAACCATCTATTTATACAGTCCCGCACTGAACGAACAAAATATCGACATCATTCTCGAACACGAAATGGCGCATGTTCGACAACGACATTATATTGATACGTGGTTGTCGGCAATATGCGACTATTTCTTTTGGCTTCACCCGTTTACGGGACGATTCCAAAAAGCGTTGGAAGAAGTATTGGAGTGTTCGGCCGATCGCGAAGCAATAAATAATCTTCGGATAAAACCGATAACTTATCAAACCGCTTTGTATGCCGGAATGGAATATTCCGGCATGCAGGCCGGATACAACAATGCGTTCGGGCGTTCGATGATTGTGCAACGATTATCGTTCATTTCCAAGAAGCCGAGTTGTCTGAAATCGGTCCCGATCAGGCTGTTTATCCCTTTTCTATCCATATGTGCCCTTACGGTCGGTTTTGCATTCGTTGACGTCAAAATATCCCAAGTAGAAAAAATCAACAGTATCCGAAATGCAGGATATGAACCGAATCATGTAACCATGGGGTACGTGATCGATAACGAAACGGAAGAACCGATCGAAAATGTCATTGTACGCCCGGAAAAAGGAGGTACACCGGCAATAACCGATCATGACGGATTTTTCTTCATTAAAAAAGCAGGACAATCAAAATTAAGCATACAACACATCGCGTACCGATCCGAAACCGAAACCTTGTCGAAGGATTTGATTATCCGCGCCGAACCGTCAAATAGAACGATTGTTCCGGAACAGACGAGTAACCGGTTGAATAAAAAGTCGGAAAAAACAATAACGGCATCCTTTTCGCCGGGAGAAGAAAATTACCGTGAGTACCTTTCCAAAAACATGCAATACCCCGAAGAGGCATTGATCAACAAAATTAACGGCACGGTATGGGTAACGGCCGAAATAGACGCCGAAGGAAAGGTAAAAAACGTAAAATTACATCAAGGAATTCAAGAGGATTTAAATAAAGAAGCAATTCGATTGGTGGAAAATATGCCCGATTGGAATTCTGCTTTGCAAAATAACATTCGTTCGAATGTTCAAGTGTTGATCCCGGTCACGTTTACGTTGTAAATTCGATATTTCTCAAATATCGTTGATAATCTTCTTTCCGGCGAAAGAAAAACGACATTTATTTATGATGATAGGACTCGCCGCGGATAATCGTAAATGCTCTGTAAATTTGCTCACAAAGCAATAAACGTATCATTTGATGCGAAAAAGTCAGTTTTGAAAGAGAAATTTGTCCGTTGGCGCGTTGATACACCTTTTCGGAAAACCCGAAGGGACCGCCGACAACCAACACCAAATTTCTTACGCTTGCCGACATTTTCTTTTGCAAAAAAACGGCCAATTCCTCCGAAGTATAAGCAGCTCCGCGTTCATCCAACAGAAAAACCTTGTCCGTAGGCGTAATTCGAGCCAAAACGGCATCTCCTTCCGTTTCCTTCTGTTTTTCGATATCTTGTTTCGGCAAGTTCTTGGGCACGGGAACGACATCAACGGACAAAGGCACATAATGCTTCAAGCGAGCGATATATTCCTCCACCCCCTTTTGGAGCCACGCTTCCGTCGTTTTTCCGACCCAAAGAAAAGTAATTTTCATGTCGCTCCGACCCGAGTTATTGTTCCGGGTAATAATCCGAATATTGTTCGTACGGGTAGCGCAATGCGTGAACTTTACGAACTTCTTCGAATAAAATCTTTTTTAATTGTTCGATGTTATCCTTTTGCTTGGCGGATATAAAAACATTTAACCCGACGTTGCGCGCCATCCAAGTTTGCTGAAGCTCTTCCAAGCTTACGTTGTCGTCGGTTCGGGGAGTTAAATCGTCATCATCTTTCCGAACATACTGATATTGATCGGTTTTGTTAAAAATAATAATAACGGGTTTGTTCCGTACATTAAGATCCAGCAACGTCGTGTTAACCACTTCGATTTGTTCCTCGAAACGCGGGTGCGATATGTCCACCACATGCGCCAAGATATCCGCTTCACGCACTTCGTCTAACGTCGATTTGAACGATTCGACGAGGTGATGCGGTAATTTACGGATAAACCCGACCGTATCGGTCAATAAAAAAGGCAACGTATTGATAACCACTTTTCGCACGGTCGTATCGAGTGTGGCAAAAAGTTTGTTTTCTGCGAAAACATCCGATTTGCTCAATAAATTCATTAGCGTCGATTTACCCACATTGGTATATCCCACCAATGCCACACGTACGATGTTGCCGCGATTTTTCCGCTGAACGACCATCTGTTTGTCTATTTTTTTCAGGTCTTCCTTCAGTTTCGCAATTTTATCGCGGATAATACGACGGTCGGTTTCTATTTCGGTTTCGCCCGGGCCTCGAACACCGATACCGCCCTGCTGCCGTTCAAGGTGTGTCCACATGCGGGTAAGACGCGGCAACAGGTATTGATATTGAGCCAGCTCCACTTGAGTCTTTGCATAAGAGGTTTGTGCCCGTTTCGCGAAAATATCCAAAATCAAATTGGTTCGGTCGAGTATTTTGCACTCCAACGATTTTTCGATGTTACGAAGTTGCGAAGGCGACAAATCGTCATCGAAAATAACCAAATCAACTCCGTTTGTTTTAATGTATTCGCGAATTTCGTCCAATTTTCCCGTTCCGACAAAAGTAGTCGGATTAGGAGCATCCAACCGTTGCACGAAATGTTTTACGGTAATGCCTCCGGCCGTTTCGGTCAGAAACTCCAATTCTCTCAAATACTCCCGAGTTTCCGTCTCTTTTTGATCGGAAGTAATGATCCCGACTAAAACCGCTTTTTCGGGTTCTTTTGCCGTAACGATATTTTGTGACATAGAAACTTTCACCAACAAAAAAGCTCCGACGTTCAAACCGGTCGGAGCTTTTCATTATACGAAATAATATTAATTATTCAGCTTAAATACAACGGGGAAAGTATATTTTACTTTTACCGTTTTTCCGCGTTGTTTTCCCGGCGTCCATTTGGGCGACGATTTGATAACCCGCAAAGCTTCGGCATCCAATGAAGGGTCAACGGAACGCATCACTTTTGCATCTACCAATTCTCCGCTTCTGTTGATCGTAAACTCGACAAGTACTCTTCCGGAAATACCGTTTTCTTGAGCTACCGCAGGATATTGAGTATTTTTCACCACATATTCGCGGAATCCTTCTTCAGCAAGCTTACCATTGAACAAGGGCATATCTTCCACAATGGTGAACACCTCTTCTTCAACCTCTTCTACCACAACCGTTTCTTGGAATACCATGGGTTCGATTTCCGTAGATTGATCGGTTTCCACGTTAATCTCAATATGACTGTCGACACGTACATCATCCGACACGATATCCAAAATATCGGTTACTTGGGGCGGCGCCGGAGGAGGTGGTGGCGGTTCATCTTGACGGGTAATGGGAATAACCTCTTCTTCAACTTGAACCTGCTGTTGCCCTATATTTTCTTTTTCTTTTTCCGGAGCAACCTTCCATTCAAAAGCAAGAAGTGCAAGTCCTAAGGCAACCAGTAAACCTATTTCGATAAACAGGCCGCGTTGTTTGTCTAAATTCGCTTTATCACTTTTCTTCAGTTCCATAACGATTTAATTTTTTTAGGTGTGTAAAAATAGGCATTTTTTGCCATTTAATGCAACTAAAACGTATTTTTTATTCATCAAATTTTAATCGTGTTTAAAAGTGATTGAAAAACAAATCATTGTAATCTGAATGTGATGGGAAAGGTAAACCGTACTTTTACCGCTTTATCGCGCTGTTTTCCGGGAGTCCACATACCGGATGTGGATTTAATTAAACGCAGTGCTTCGTTATCCAATGACGGATCGGCGCTTCTCGCCACTTGTACATCAACCACATTTCCTTTTTGGTCGACGACAAATTGGACGAACACTTTACCGAAAATACCGTTTTGGATGGCAATTTCCGGATAATGCATGTTATCGCGAATATATTCTCTGAATCCGATCTCAGCCGATTTTCCGTTAAATGTCGGTAAAATCTCAACTGCCGTGGGGTCAAGCACAGGCGGTTCCGGTTCATCTATGATTTCTATCGGTTTAAAATCATGCGTCGGGAGCAAATTTTCACCTCGTTCCCAATCGAAATCGACTTTTCCGTCATCAACAGGCACGTCATAGGTCACGATTTCCAAATCAAGCGTCGGTTGGGGCGGCGCCGGAGGAGGCGGTGGTTCGTGAAATGTTCTTGCGATAATTATTTCATCACCGTCCGTCGAAGAAACCAGTTCCCATTTAATATCCGCAATACGAGGAGCAACCTGCCACTCGAATGCCGCAAAGGCAAAACCCAATGCCAATAATAATCCCGTCTGAAAAAACAAGCTGCGTTTTTTCTCGAGATTCGCTCGTTCACTTTTCTTGGTTTCCATTTCAAAAAGTATAAACAATGTTTTCCGATTGCCGCCTGTGTCACGACAATCATCGTAAGGAAAAGTCCGCATATCCATAACCGGCTATCTTCACCGGTTAAGCAAAAAACATCGGCGCCTGATAAGAACGATAAGGGGTTCGGTCGCGAAGCCCTTCATGTTGTGATACAAAATTCAAAAAACGTGCCTAATTTGTGAAAAAATGTTAAAATGTACTCGTCGGAGTAAAATGTTTTTTGTAAAAT
>JAVBNP010000163.1:0-2938 GCA_031551455.1 Bacteroidales bacterium
CAATCTGTTCCGCGAAGTCAATTTGTATTACGTGGATGAGCCCGATCCCGAAAAACTCATCAACAGCGGTATCGAAGGGATGTTGGAAACGCTTGATCCGTATACCACATTCATTCCCGAGTCGGAAATGGAAGATTACAAAACCGTTACTACGGGCCAATACGGCGGCATCGGAGCGTCCATACGTAATGTTGACGGTGCGGTTACGATCGTCGAATTGTCGCGAAACAATCCCGCCGACAAAGCGGGACTTCGTCCGGGCGACCAATTGATGAAAATTGACGGAAAATGGCTCACCGGCAAAAACGATACCGAAGTGAGCGAGATGTTGAAAGGCGCTCCCGGAACCAAATTGGAATTAACCTACATGCGGCCTTTTTCGAAAAAAGAGGCAAAAAAAGAACTTGTTCGCGAAAACATATCCATTCCCAATGTTCCGTATTACGGCCTGTTGGACGGCAATAGCAAAACGGGATACATCCGTTTGTCGGGGTTTTCTTCCGGCGCGGGAAAAGAAGTGAAAGACGCGCTGACGGCATTGAAAAAAACATATAACATCGAATCGTTGGTGTTGGACATTCGCAACAACCCCGGAGGTTTGTTGGTGGAAGCCGTCGAAGTGGTTAATCTTTTCGTGAAACGCGGACAAGAGGTGGTCAGTACGCGCGGTCGGGTTAAACAATGGGATAATATATACACCACCCGCCACGAACCGGTGGACAGCGTCATGCCGATTGTCGTGGTCGTTAATCGTTCATCGGCGTCCGCTTCCGAAATTGTGGCCGGAGCCGTTCAAGATTTGGACAGAGGCATTATTGTCGGTCAGCGAACATACGGAAAAGGCTTGGTGCAAACCACGCGTCCGTTGAGTTACAATACGCAGTTAAAAGTCACCACCGCCAAATATTACATTCCGAGCGGACGGTGTATTCAAGCGCTCGACTATACGCATCGCGAAGCCGACGGCAGCGTGGGACATATCCCGGATTCCTTGATTCGCGAATATAAAACGTTAAAAAATAAACGGATTGTTCGCGACGGGGGAGGGGTGAGTCCCGATGTTGAAGCCTCACCCGAAACACTCAGTCGCATTGCCGCTACGTTGTATGTACGTAATCTGATTTTCGATTACGCAACCTTGTACGAGCAAAAACACGACTCGATTACGCAGCCCGAGAAATTTAAGTTAACCGATCGGGAGTACGACGAATATGTGACGTATTTGAAAGATAAGACGTTTGATTACCAAACGGAAAGCGAATCGACCTTTCTTAAATTGAAAGAGGTGGCAAGCCGTGAAAAATACATGGAAAACGCTCGAGCGGAGTTTGATGCTTTGCAGGCGAAATTGTCGCACGATCGTTTTAAGGATTTGGAGATGTTTAAAAGCGATGTAAAAGAATTGTTGGAAGAAGAAATCGTTTCGCGTTATTATTACAGTGCCGGACGAATTGCCAACACCATGCGAACGGATACGCAAGTAAAAGCGGCTTTGGATGTAATTCGGACTCCGGAAAAATACCGATCGTTATTGACCGGAAAATGAACCGGTTTAAAATCGGCCGGATTTTGCTGAAGAACAATTTGGATTTTATATATCATTCGCATAAAGTCTAATTAATTTTTACGATATAAACCTGTTAGGTTTCAAAAACCTAACAGGTTTTGACCGGTTTTATTTGAAATTCTTTATTGTAACTAATATAACTTATTTCCGGAATCATGAATTTTGACGTAAACAAAAGAGATTCGCAGGCAACGGACGTCGTACCGATCGAAATCGGACAATTCGATTTGAATGCTTATGCCGATTACGAGAAAGAATTGTCGGTAAAAACCGACGCATTTTTCAATGCAAAATCCGGAGTGGCGGTGTATCGAAGAATGCGTGCCGCAGAAGTTTTCGCCGACGGTTGTCGCGACATGAAACGATCGTTGGAGCTTCAATTGGGTTGCTTGAAAAAAAGCATGGAATTTAAGGCCGACATACCCAACTTTTTGGAACCGTGGTACGGCATCGGGACTTGTGCTTCCGCTTACGGCGCCGAATACGTGTGGAATGCGGGACAAGCCCCGGCCGTTCATCCCGGATTCGAAACCGTCGAAGAAGTATTGCGGTATACGCCCCGACCCATCGCCGACACGGCAATCGGGAAACATACGCTGAACATGATCGAATATTTTCTCGATCAAACGAAAGGAAAACTACCGATGAGCTTTACCGACGCCCAATCGCCGTTGAATGTTTCCACGATGATTGTCAATAACACCAATCTGTTGTTGGATACGTTGATGGCTCCCGATTTGGTGCGTCAATTTTTGGATAAGCTTGCCGATTTGATCGTCGATTTCGTGAATGAGCAAAAGAAATTGATCGCTGATCGGTTGGTTAATCCGGGACACGGTTTTGCTTCCGCCCGTAATTTTTGCGGATATGGTCAAAGCGATGATAACATCGTGATGCTGTCCGGTGAGCAATACATCGATTGCGCCTTGCCGTCTTTCGAAAAAATAGGCTTGGCATTCGGCGGTCCGGTGCTTCATTCGTGCGGTAATTGGTCGGACAAACTCTTTGTCCTTCCGAAAATAAAAGACTTACGAACGGTTGATGCCGCTTTTTCGCCGGAAACCGATCCTGATCCGAATCCTCCGACACCATTTGTCGAAGCGCTTGAGAATTCGGGAGTCATCTTGAATGCTCGGATAGTGGGTGGTTTGGAAGTAATCGAAAAAACGGTTCGTCAATTGTGGAAACCCGGGATGAAACTTATTGTCGTAACCTATTGTGCCACGCCCGAAGAACAAAAAGAAGCGTACGATATCATTCATGATATCTGTAAATGATCGACATACATTGATGTCGACAGTTGAAAATATATAAAATCATTAATTTTTACGTAATAAACCTACCGGGTTTTTAAAACCCGGTAGGTTTTAA
>JAVBNP010000214.1:0-11847 GCA_031551455.1 Bacteroidales bacterium
GAAGATAAAAATAGACGTTGAGAAAAGTACCACGGCATCCGTTCACGATTGGTTTACTTCTATTGAACTGATTCCGTTGGAAACAAAGGAACATTCCGTTTTTCAACGTTGTTCCAAAATACTTCCGGGGTATCATCATCGTTATTATGTCCAAGACGGAAGGCAACAAGCAATATTTGTTTTCGACAGCCTCGGCAATTTTTTGTTTAATACTTCTTCGTTGAAAGGCAAGCAGTCCGAACAATATCTTGGTATGACGGATTTTGACTTGAGCCGGGATGCCGAAAATTTGATTCTGTTGGATCCTCATTCCGCAAGATTTCAGATTTACGATAAAGATGGACAATTCATCAAAAGTGTGCCGTTTCTTCGTTCCCTGCTGCCTCTTTCCAAATTTAAGGTTCTGTTCGATGATTTGTACTTATTTTATATTTGTGACAGAAAGAAGGAACAAAAAAGCATTCAGATTTTTTCCGCAAGTAAAAACAAAATTATCAAATCCAAGTATTCGATTCCTCCAAAAGCATTTAACATGGTCGATATGAGCCAATATCCTTTTTATGAGTATAACGATGATGTCTATTTTACACATTTTTTCCCCAATAATGATATTTATCGAATAAATACGGAAAATTTGGATATTGAGAAAGCGCTCGAATATGATTTCGGAAAATATACGTTTACTATTAACTTTTTACCGGATGATATGACATCAAAAGAATACTCCCGGTTTGATTTTACCAACCGTGATCGTTTCGCATTTATGAGCTATAAAGGGGAGAATAAATATATGTATCTCTCTTTTATCTATTTCGGCGATCAAAAATTTATTTCGATGTACGATAAAAGAGATGGGGCATATCGGTTAAATTCAAATGAGTTTAACGAAGGAATGTACATATTTCCGCCCAAATTGATGGATGATGAGTACATGTATGTTGTTGTCGAGCCGATAAATGTAAAATACGTAATTGCGGAAGAATTGCTTGACGCGAAATCCAAAGCTGTCTTATCCCGATTGAAGGAAGACGATAATCCGGTAATCGTCAAATATAAATTCAATTACTCTCGGAAATAATTTCCGTTTATTCCATCAAATAAACATCCCAACATGAATAAAAAAACCATATACACATTAATCGCAGTGTGCGTTTTATCGATTATCGGCTTGCAGATTTTTGTACTGAGCCAATCATCCGCAGCCGAAAAAAGAGCGCAGACCTACTTGGAAGCAATTAAAATGCAAGGTGAAATTTTATACAGAGATTTTAAGTATTCAATGATCAATGCCGGAAACTTGATGGAAAACAATCGGGTTTACACGGATCCGAATGCGTCTTTCTTTTTGTTCGACAGCATCAATGCTCCCGCATTGATGATATGCGTTCCCGAATCAAACCAATGCAGTTCATGCATCGATAATGCCGTTAATTCGGTAAGGGATTTCTTTCCCGACTTCTCGAGAAACAATAGAATTATCCTTTTCTCGCAAATATCCGGTTCTCGATTGAGCAGCAGAGTTTCTCGAAAACATATCTATCGTTGTGTATCGGACAGTTGCAACTTGGGGATCATAAACAGCGAGGAACAAAAACCATTTTACGTAGTGGTCCATCCCGACAGACGAATGAGTATGTTCTTTATTCCCGATGTTCTCATGCCCGATTTAACGAAACAATATTTAAACATGATAAAGGAAAAATATTTTATTGACGGGCCTCCCAAACATTAACATATCCGTGACTCAAATCATTAAAATGTAATTTGTTTTATGCAAAACCTCACAGATTCCGGAGATCTGTGAGGTTTTAGTAGACTTCGATAAGGAGAAGAAGCATTTTGAAACCAATCGATATCCCCTTACGAAATACTTTTGAACCGGTTCCGAAATACATGATACCCGGTTTTGAAATACTCGCGAAGTATTCTGAAAATACATGCCAACCGCTTCGGAAATACATGAAGCGTATTCCGAAAACACCCGGCGACCCGTTCGGAAATACCATAAAAGTATTTCCGAAATACATTACGATCGGTTCGGGAGTACATGAAACGCATGGTAAAAATACCCGAAAAATACGAAAACGACTCCGATAATTCATAAATTGACATCATCGATTCCCGAAAATACATTCCGTAAAAAATGTTACCTTTGGTTCTTTTTTCGAATCAAACCTTATATTGTCATGCATATTGCCATAGCCGGGAATATCGGTTCGGGTAAAACCACCCTAACCGGATTGCTTTCCAAACATTACGGATGGGAGGCTCACTATGAAAATGCCGACACTAATCCCTATTTGGACGATTTTTACAATAATATGCAATTTTGGTCGTTCAAGTTGCAAATCTATTTTTTGAACGAGCGTTTCGGACAGATACGTGAGATCAGAGATTCGGGATTAACCGTCGTACAGGATCGCACGATATACGAAGATGCGTATATTTTTGCCGCAAACCTGCATTCCATGGGACTGATGAGTATGCGCGATTATTCCACTTATCGTTCGTTGTTCGAAAAAATGGTTGACTTTGTTCAACCGCCCGATTTGATGATTTACCTTAGGGCATCGGTACCCACGCTGGTTCGGCAGATACAAAAAAGAGGACGCGCTTACGAAAGCGGCATTCGTTTGGATTATCTCGGAAAACTCAACGAGCGTTACGAAGAATGGATCGGCGGATACACGTTAGGCAAGGTGTTGATCGTGGATGTGGACACCGTTCATTTCGACGAACGCCCCGAAGATTTACGTACGATTATCAATCGCATCGATGCGCAATTGCACGGACTTTTTTAACATATTGTAATTCAACATTTAAAAATGATTATATGAGTCAAAAATTATACATACACAACAGTTTAACCCGTAAGAAGGAATTGTTTGAACCGCTCACGCCGCCACATGTCGGGCTGTACGTTTGCGGTCCTACGGTATACGGCGACGCGCATTTGGGACATGCTCGTCCCGCCATCACGTTCGATTTGTTGTTTCGTTATTTGAAACATATCGGATATAAAGTGCGTTACGTTCGTAACATTACGGATGTGGGACATTTGGAAAACGATGCCGATGCGGGTGAGGATAAAATTGCCAAAAAAGCGCGATTGGAGCAGTTGGAACCGATGGAAGTGGTGCAATATTTCACCGATCGGTACCACCGTAACATGGACCAGCTTAACGTATTGCCGCCGAGTATCGAACCGCGGGCGTCGGGACATATCATCGAGCAAATACAAATGGTTCAAAAAATCATGGATGCCGGTTATGCTTACGAAAGCAACGGTTCGGTGTATTTCGATCTCGAAAAATACGCGAAAAATTATCCTTACGGAGAACTGTCGGGCAGGGTGCTTGATGATTTGACATCGCAAACGCGCGATCTGGACGGCGGAGACGAAAAACGTTTCCCGCTCGATTTCGCGTTGTGGAAAAAAGCGGCTCCCGAACACATTATGCGTTGGCCGTCACCTTGGAGCGACGGATTTCCCGGATGGCATCTCGAATGCACGGCCATGAGCACCAAATATCTGGGTGAGAAATTCGATATTCACGGCGGCGGCATGGATTTACTTTTTCCGCATCACGAATGCGAAATCGCTCAATCGGCAACCGCATTGGGTCACGAATCGGTGCGTTATTGGATGCACAACAACATGATTACCATCAACGGACAAAAGATGGGAAAATCGTTGGGCAACTTTATCACTTTGGACGAATTTTTCAACGGAATGCACAAAATACTCGAAAAAGCATACGATCCCGCTGCGGTCCGTTTCTTCATTCTTCAGGCACATTACCGCAGCACGCTCGATTTCGGCAACGAGTCGCTTCAAGCATCCGAAAAAGGGTTGCAACGGCTGATGGAAGGTATTCGTGTTTTGGATAAGTTGAAACCTTCGGAAAAGAGTACGATCGATTTGGCCGATTTGGAACAAAAATGCTATGCGGCAATGAACGACGACCTTAACAGTCCGATGGTCATTGCACATTTGTTCGACGGGCTGCGCATCATCAATTTGGTATACGACGGTAAGGAAACGATTTCGGCCGACGATCTCGAACAATTGAAAAGAACATACCGGACGTTTGCGTTCGATATTCTCGGATTGAAAGACGAGAGTCGAACCGACAACCAAACAGAATTGGTGAACGGATTGGTGAATCATATTCTCGAAATACGCCGTCAAGCCAAAGCCAATAAAGATTTTGCGACTTCGGACAACATCCGTAACATGCTCAACGAATTGGGTATCGAAATAAAAGATCGTAAGGACGGAGTCGATTGGACCATCAAATAAAGTATTGTCGCGCTTAAAAATTTCGTTGCATCTTTCGAACACATCCGTGCGCGGAAGATGCGTTTTTGTTTTTAGTATGTTTTTGCACTGCTTGTTCTGTGGGAATATTGCGGCGCAAAGTGAAATTGTCGTTTCGGGAACGGTTGTCGATTCCGTCGGCGCTCCGATATCCGGGGCAACCGTTGTTGCCGAAGAAATCGGTAAAGGTACCGCAAGCGATCTCGACGGTCATTATCGATTAACATTACCTTATGCGGAAACGTATACTCTGATCGTGTCGCATGTCGGCTACGAGCCGCAACGCCGAACCGTCGACACACAAACGGCGGACAAAAATGAATATCGGATTGTTCTCGGCATCCGATCTCAATCGATTTCCGAAGTAACCGTTATTTCGAATCGAATGCCGCAAGGAACACGGCAACGATTGGAAACGCGGTATTTCAAGCAACTGCCCAATCCGTCCGGAGGTATTGAAACACTGCTCAAAACCCTTCCCGGCGTGTCGTCCAATAATGAATTAAGCTCGGAATATTCGGTACGGGGAGGCAATTTCGACGAAAATTTGGTGTATGTGAACGATATTCAGATGCACCGTCCGATGTTGGTGCGTTCGGGACAACAGGAAGGATTGAGTTTTATCAATCCCGATTTGGTCGAATCGGTCGACTTTTCGGCCGGAGGGTTTGATGCCCGCTACGGCGACAAAATGTCGTCCGTGTTGGACGTTCGCTATCGTCAACCGAAGGAATTTGCTTCCAATGCATCGATCGGTTTGTTGGGCGTATCGGTATCGACCGAAGGCCTTACCGCAGATCGGCGATTTTCGTATCTTGCGGGAGTACGCTATAAAACTTCGCAATATTTGTTGAATACGTTGGAAACCGAAGGCGAATATCGCCCCGACTTTTTCGACATCCAAAGTTTATTGTCGTATCGAATAAACGAAAAATGGGATGTTGATTTGTTGTTCGATATGGCGCAAAACAGATATCGATTTATTCCCGAATCGCGCAGTACCGATTTCGGTACGCTTTACGAAGCCTATAGGTTGACAATATATTACGACGGACAAGAGTTTGATCGTTATGCCGGCGGAACGGGCGCATTGACGCTCAATTTCCGCCCGTCCGATCGACTCGGATTGAAATTGATCGGCTCGGCTTATCGTTCTCGTGAACGGGAAACATTCGACATCGAAGGAGCGTATTTGCTCGGCGAGTTGGATGTTGCGCAAGGAGCGCCGTTTTTCGGTGACAGTGCCGTAAATATCGGCGTGGGAAGCGAATTGAGCCATGCACGCAATTATTCGGAGACGAAAATCGAAACGCTTTCGCATGCGGGAACGTTTTACGGGCAAAATTATTCATTGCGTTGGTCGGCGGCATATTACCGCGAATCGACCGACGATCGCATGAACGAATGGATAATGCTCGATTCTGCGGGATATTCCATACCGTACGGCGGCGAAAGTATTCGCTTGAAAGATTCGAAACGTGCCGATAATCACTTGACGGTAAATCGGCTGACGGCTTATTTGCAATATGCTCGGAAATTGACGGGCGATCGATTAAATTGGACCGTTACGGCCGGTTTGAGGGTCAACTACAACGACGTAAATCGCGAAACGGTATTCGGTCCGCGGGTTTCCGTGGTTGTTCAACCGCGTGCTGTTCCGCAATTGACGGGACACATTGCCGTCGGAATGTACAACCAACCACCCTCTTATCGGGAATTACGCGATGCGCACGGCCGAATGAATACGGCAATGAAAGCGCAACGCTCCGTTCATTATGTGGCGGGCGGCGATTATGCATTTCGGATCGGAGAGAAGCCGTTTAAACTTTCCGCCGAGATGTATTATAAGCAATTGAGCCGATTGGTGCCTTATAAGGTCGAAAACGTTCGCATTTATTATGCGGGCGAAAATTCGGCATCGGGATACATTGCGGGATGCGACATCAAATTGAACGGCGAGTTCGTGAAAGGAGCCGAATCGTGGATCAGCCTTTCGTTGATGCACACGCATGAAGATATCGAGGGCGACGGATACGGAGGATTTCCTTTTCCGACTGATCAAATCGCCAACTTCAATCTGTTTTTTCAAGATTACATACCGGGAGCGCCGACTTGGCGTATGTATTTGAATCTGGTTTACGGATCGCCTTTGCCGTATAATTATCCGAATCCCGATCGTTACGATCAATCATTTCGAATGCCGGCATACCGAAGAGCAGACCTCGGGATATCCAAAGAATTTTTCAAAGAAGGTAAACCGCACAAGTTTTTCAAGCAAATCCGAGCCGGTGTCGAAATTTTTAACCTTTTCGATACGTATAACACGATTTCGTATCTTTGGATAGAGACCGTTTCCGGTCGGGACGGCCGAAAACGACAATACGCCGTGCCGAATTATCTGACGACACGACGTATTAACGTGAAACTTGATGTGGCGTTTTAGAACGCCGAGTATTTTATTCGACGGTATCCGCTTTTGCGCGAATGCTCATGATGTCCTTATCGAAATTGTACAAGCAACCATCGCCGAGCAATTTCAAACGATCCAAAATGTAATTTACGTTCGATTCTTCTTCGATTTGTTCGGTGACGAACCACTGAATCCATTGATGTGTGGTAAAATCCTTTTCGGCAAAACATACGGCAACAATTTCGTTAATGCTTTTGCTGACAAATTGTTCGTGTTCGAGTGATTGGACAAAAGCGTCTTTGACGTTTTTCCACGCAACGGGCGGTTGTTTAAATGCCGGAACTACCGCTTTTCCACCGCGGTCGTTCACATACCGGATTAACTTGAGCATGTGCACGCGCTCTTCGTCCGCTTGCGCATAAAACCATTCGGCAATACCCGCATAACCTTCCGTCTCAGCCCATGATGCCATTGCCAAATAAAGGTTAGACGAGTATCCTTCTTTTTCGATCTGTTCCGTTAAGATCTTTTCGACATTCGGTGTTAACATGATTTTTCTTTTATTTGGCGAATACTTAAATTGTTAAACAAATCGCCGTGCGATCGCGTAACGCTATTTTTTCTTCTTCCTCGGCTTAATACTATTCTGATAAACGGTTGTCGGCGGTTTTTGTTGCGGTTTGACAGTTGTATTCTTTTGTTGCGGTTGCCGAAAATTATCAAGCAGCGGGGCCGGCTTTTTTTGTCGACTGCTGATAATTAACGATATAATCCCCATAATGACGAACGGCACGCTGAGCCATTGCCCCATGTTGAACATCATGGATTTTTCGAAATCTTCCTGCGGATTTTTAATAAACTCGATGCAGAAGCGGAATGCGAATACCATGATCAAGAACAGTCCGAAAATGAGGAACGGCCGCGGACGATTGTCGCATTTGCGATATACGAAACGCAGCACCAAATAAGTTAATGCGTAATATAACGCTTCGTATATCTGCGTGGGATGCTTCGGAAGGGTTTCGCCGCGACGTTCGAATATGAAACCCCAAGGCAACGAGGTTACGTGACCGTAAATTTCGGAATTTGTCAAATTTCCCATGCGAATGAAAAATCCGGCAACGCCGATCACAATCACGACTCGATCGAGCACCCAGATGTACGGCTTCTTCATTTTTCGCGCGAACAAATACAGCGCGATCAGTATGCCGCATGCTCCTCCGTGGCTCGACAAGCCGCCGTTCCAAACGGCAAAAACTTCCAAGGGATGCTCCAAATAATATTGCGGAGGATAGAAAAAGCAATCGCCGATACGAGCGCCGATCACCGTTCCCAAAATCATGTAAATCAAGGCACGATCGGCAAAATCGTCGGGCAATTTATCGTATTTCAGCAGTTCTTTGAACGCGTAATAACTCGCGATAAATGCGCAGCCGTATAAAATGCCGTACCAGCGAACGGTTAGCGGACCAATGCTGAATGCTTCAGGCGAAACATTCCAATGAATAAATAAATCAAGCATATAAAAATGAAAATAATCTTCCCGTTAAAATAACTCCAATTGTGTCGGGCATGCGCCGGTTTTTGTTCCGTTCCGTTTTTTCGAAACTTTTGCTTCGTGGGCCAACAACCAACGCTTACATTCGACGCCTCCCGCGTATCCCGTCAACGATCCGTCGGAACCGATAACTCGATGGCAGGGCACGATAATCCAAATTTTATTTTGTCCGTTGGCAGCCCCCACAGCCCGAACGGATTGCGGATTGCCCAACATTTTCGCAACATCGGCATAACATACGGTTTCTCCGAACGGGATGCTTGTCAACGTATTCCATACGCTTTGTTGGAAAGTCGTTCCTTCTTGTTCGACCGGAACATCAAATATCAACCTTTTACCGTTAAAATATTCGTCCAATTGTCGGGCACATTCTTCGGTAATTTCCGAACCTCCGTTAGTTTCATATCGACATTCGTCGCAAAAAATCACGGAAGTAACGGCGTTTTCCGAAGCCCGTATTTCGATCGGACCGATCGGAGATTGATAGTATGTTGTGCTCATTTTAAGCATTTCGCACGGATTATGTCGATGTTTTGAACCCCGAAAGATACGAAAAATATCCTTTACGGATGTACCGATCCTTCTTTAGGGTGCATCTTAAATTGTTGTTTTTCCGGATTGACCTATTAGGTTTTCAAAACCTGATAGGTCTTATTTCAAGCAAATCCTATCGGGTTTTTAAAACCCAATAGGATAATTGTATCTTTGGCAAAAATATCGACAATGGCGCCCTTTTTATCGTTAATTCGTTTTCCGAATCTGCTGATTATTGCTTTCACGCAGTGCATGATGCGTTATGCGGTCGTTTTGCCGGTTGTCCGATCATACGATCTTGAATTGCAATTGAGCGGATTTACTTTTTTTCTCTTGGTATTTTCGACGATGTGTACCGCCGCCGCCGGTTATGCCATCAACGATTATTTCGACGTCAAAACCGACAACATCAACCGCCCGAACGAAGTGGTGGTGGGTAAAACCATCAGCCGCCGGAAAACGATGATGATACACGTTATATTCTGCGCTTTGGGCATTTTGACCGGAGGTTACGTTACTTGGAGGGCCGGGGTTGCCGAAGCGGTGTTGATCTACATTATGATCGCCGGCATGCTTTGGTTGTATTCGTCCATTTACAAACGACAACTTTTAATCGGAAATCTCATTGTGGCATTATTTTCCGCATTGGTTCCCATGATGGTGTTGTTGGATATTCCGCCTGTGTATAAAACATACCATCGGGAATTGTTGGAGATGAAAATCGATCTTAATTTCGTGATCGCTTGGGTTTCGGGAGTTGCCGTATTCGCTTTCTTGACCACATTATCGCGCGAAATCATTAAAGATGCCGAAGATTTTGAAGGAGATGTCGTTTACGGTTGTCGTTCGCTACCCGTTGTGTGGGGCCAAAAACGGACCAATCGTGCAATTATCTGCATCAATGCCGTTATTGTCGCGATGCTTGCGATCATTTTCTTTCGTTATTTACGTTATCTCGAAAGTCCGTTTAATCGGATTTCTTTTTTTTATCTGTTACTGTTGCTCGCGGTTCCCGTTATATATATCAGTTGGGAGGTATACAAAGCGGAAACGAGCGACGACTATCGGAAAGCGGGCAATTTGATGAAAGCGGTCATGCTTGCCGGAATCGTATACAGCGGAGTGGTTTGGCTTATATTGCGGTAAGTCGTTTGCTTAAAAGAGCGACAACAAATCCGTCGGGTAATCGATAATTCGTCGTGCACCGCTTTCAACAAGCTCTTCTTTCGGACGGAATCCCCATGCGACGCCGACGGCGAAAAATCCCGCAGCATTGGCGGTTTGCATGTCTACGTTGCTGTCGCCGAGGTAATAGATGTTTTCGGGTAAAACACCCATTTTGTCGGCAACAAAAAGAGCGGATTTCGGATTGGGTTTCCGCGGAAACCGATCACAAGCGCCCATAATTATTTCGAATTTCCAATTTTTCAGCAAAACGGTACAAATCTTTTGCGTGATCGGATCGGCTTTATTGGAAAGAACTGCCAATTTTATTTTTTGTTGCGACAACGCATCCAATAGTTCGGGAATACCGGCGTACAACCGCGTTTTATTAATGTAATTCAACTCGTAATCGGCAACCATTCGGTCGTGGCAAGCTTTGATCACATCCTCGGTTCTCGCCGTTTTCGGTAGGGAACGAGTCACCAAATTTTTAAGTCCGTTACCCACGTAAAAACGATATGCATCATATTCGTGAACGGGATAACCGTATACGGCAAGCGTACGATTCATGGTGTCGGCGATATCGGCGAGCGTATCGGCCAACGTTCCGTCAAGATCAAATATTACGGCACGGTAATCCATCGTTTTGTTTTTCGACAAAAATACAAAGAATGAAACTCGGTAAACAATAAAATTGATCGGAATCGAACATAAAGTGTATCGAAACCGTACATTTTTTAAATTTACCACTTGTTGTATTTTGCACATATACATCATGTTGACGAGTTTGGCACGTGTGTTGCTTTTTATAAGACAAAATCATTTATTAAAAATTAATCATTAAAATATAAATATCATGAAACCGTTAGTATCGTCGTCAACAAGAATGCATGTTCGCAGACCGATCAATTTTTCGAGAATTTTCGTTACGCGAATTAAAGTCGGAAACACTTGGTATCAATATTAAAATAAACGTCACAAACCGTTGGTATCATCGTCAACAAAAACGCATTTATGAAAACCGTTAAGTCATTCGAGATTTTTGTTGCGCGGATCAAGGTCGAGAACACGTGGTACCGAAAGCAATAATCTCCGATGAATCTTACAATCGGATGCCAATTCGCAATAAGAGATCGATAAACGGAAATGATGAATAATAATTATTTCGTGTTCTTTTTACGTTCTCATTGTAACAAATTTCGAAACCGCACGTCTTTTATTTGAAAAGAATTTTTTAAACGGGTGCAACTTTTTGAACGGGTTCAACCGTCTAATTCATATCAAACAATTTTTCGTTCATATGTCGGTTACGTTTTATCATATCGATCAAGAAAAAATGTCGGGGTTAACCCGCAAATGAGAACGCAAACGTTCCGACAAATTCCAATTAATTTATAAAAATCAATCAAATGAATAAAAGAAAGTTCCTTCCGAAAAATCTACCTTGTTATGCATGGTACCAAAAATATTTTATAACCTTCCATAGCATGTTAACCGTGAAATATCTGTCATAAAGTTTAAAACCATGAAGAAGATTACTTATGTTGTTGTTTTTGCGTTTGTTTCCCTTCAAGCGTATGCTCAAGTCAATATCAAGGGACGAGTTCTCGAAAACGGCGGAAAGCCGTTGGAATATGCCACCGTTGCTTTATATAATGCCGGCGATTCGGCATTGCAACGAGGAGCCGTTACCGATGCAGAAGGCCGGTTTGTGCTCGAAAAAGTCAATCGCGGTAAATATTTTGTTACGGTTTCGATGATCGGCTTCGGGAAGGCGACCACCAATATCAATGTCGCTACTGCACGGGTTTATACGCTGCCCGATATTACCCTCAGCGAGAGCGCCCAGCAATTGCAGGA
>JAVBNP010000009.1:0-14933 GCA_031551455.1 Bacteroidales bacterium
TGGAAGGGGACAACAACACGTTATAGTCTCCGTTGATGAAATCGAGCATGATTTTTTCGAGTTCTTCGCCGTCTGTTTTGCCGTGTGCCGTCACCGTCGAAACTTCGGGGCATATTTTGCGAATCAGTAATTCCATTTCGTGAAGCGACTGGATGCGGTTGTGGATGAAAAAAACCTGTCCGCCGCGCGATACTTCGTATTCGATGGCTTCGCGTATCACGTCTTTATCGAAAGTGCTCAACTCCGTTTGTATCGGATGTCGATTGGGCGGCGGAGTTGCAATGATGGACATTTCGCGAACACCCATCAACGAAAATTGCAACGTTCGCGGGATCGGTGTGGCCGTTAACGTCAACGTGTCGACATTGACACGCAACGCTTTGAGCTTGTCTTTGGCGGCAACGCCGAATTTTTGTTCTTCGTCAATGATCAATAATCCGAGATCCTTGAATTTGACTTCCTTGCCCAATAATTTATGTGTTCCGATGATGATGTCGACTTTTCCGTCGGCAAGATCTTTCAGTATTTCGCGTTGTTGTTTGGCCGATTTCAAACGGCTGACGGATTCGATTCGGCACGGAAATTTCTCGAGTCGTTCCCTGAAAGTTCGCTCATGTTGCAATGCAAGAATGGTGGTGGGTACCAATATTGCGGTTTGTTTGTTGTCCGTCGCCGCCTTAAAAGCCGCACGTATGGCGATTTCCGTTTTGCCGAAACCCACGTCTCCGCATACCAAATGATCCATCGGAAGGTCGCTTTCCATGCCGTTTTTTACGGCTTGCGTGGCTTTCAGTTGATCGGGCGTGTCCTCGTAAAGGAACGATGCCTCCAACTCTTCCTGCATGTATGTGTCGTGCGAAAAAGCAAAACCCTTATTGACACGTCGTTGTGCATACAGCCGAATTAAGTCGCGGGCAATATCTTTAACTTTCTTTTTGGTGCTTTGCTTCAGATTTTGCCAAGCGGGCGTACCGAGTTTGTATATCTTGGGCGGTTCGCTGTCTTTGCCGCGAAATTTCGATATTTTATGCAGATTGTGTATGTTCACGTACAGCACATCATTGTCTCGGTATACCAACCGGATGCATTCCTGCGCTTTACCGTTGACTTCCATCTTTTCCAATCCGCCGAAAATTCCCACGCCGTGATCCGAATGTACGATGTAGTCGCCGGGATGCAAGCCTTGCAGTTCTTTCAACGTCAGACTTTCAGATCGCGGCAGTCCGGCTTGCATGCGGTACTTATGGTAACGATCGAAAATCTGGTGATCAGTGTACAGACAAAGCTTCAGATCGTGATCGATAAAACCTTCGTGAATGATGTTGCGCACCGCAACAAAATCGACCTTCGGAGTGATATCGCCGAAAATGTGGCGTAACCGATCGAACTGTTTGGCATTTTCGCTCATTAATGCCGTCGTATAACCGCGTTCGTTGTGCGAAGCGATGTCTTGAGCCAACAATTCGAAATTTTTGTTGAAAACGGGTTGCGGCGCGGTGTTAAACTTCAACTCCGCATCCGGTTCGTAATAAGAATTCGAACCGAATTCCACCCGACAAAAACGAAGCAAGAGAGAAGCTGTTTCTTTTTCTCCCGTAAACGTTTCTTCCGGCCGAAAGTCGGCATATTCGTCGCCCGCCGCCACTTTAAGTGGCGGATTGGCATTAATGCGTGCGATTTCATTCAATGTCAATCCGAGATTCTCGGTCCAAATCGTCGTCGAATTATCGAACCGACCGAGAAAACAGGATCTTTCGGTTCGGTACTTTGCCACGCCCATGTCGGGAATAATGCGAATGAGATCGACTTGCATATCGGACAATTGCGTGTCGACATCGAAGGAACGGATGGATTCCACCTCGTCGCCGAAGAAATCGATACGGTAAGGCCGATGATCGGAATACGAAAAAATATCGACGATGCTTCCCCGTACGGAGTATTGTCCCGGTTCATATACGAAATCCGTCGAAATAAATCCGTATTCATGCAATACTTCCCGAATAAACTCGATAGAAATGTGTTCGCCTTTCTTCAATTGCAGCGTGTTACGTTGCAGGATGTCGCCCGAAATCGTTTTTTCGGCCAATGCATGCGCGTATGTGACCATAACGATTCCTTCGGGAGAGGACTTCGGGTCGGCCAATGCTTCCAAAACACGGGTACGCAGGATGATATTCCCTTCGTGCGGTTGCAATTGTGCCGTCATCCGTTTGTACGACGACGGAAAAAAATACGCGGCATCGTTGCCGAGAATGTTTGCCAGATCGTTATGAAAATAGGCGGCCGACTCGTTGTCGGGTAAAATGAAGATATGGCTTCCTTTTCGCGACTTGATCAAGGTCGACGCCAATAATGCGGGTGACGAACTCGCCAACCCTTTCAAATGTATGTTGGTTCCCGGTCGTAACAATTCCGCAAGTCGAATCGCAGACGGATGTTCCGCATAAATGTCGCCTAATCGGTTGTCGGAAAGGAAAGATGTATTTTTGATCACGCCGCAAAAGTACAAAAAAGTACGGCTCGAAAAATTTTTCGGATTAACGTTTTCCGTTCCCCGATCTCACCAATTCCAAAGCTTTGAGGTAAGTTGATCCTGCCCATCCCATCATCTCGCTGGCCGAATATTCGGTGTCGTCGATGTGTCCGTCGCGGTCGTACTTTTCCCAAATATAACCGTATGTGCGTTCGTCGGGACCATGCTTAAATCGATTGTATTTTACCGGGTAAGGATTGACATAGTTGCGCGTTACGGTATTCAGATATTTCAACGCCACTTGTTTTGCATCGTCCCGATAACCGTAATTATTTAAACTTGCCATGGCAAGAAACTGTACGGGCGGCCATACCACTTTATCGCCCCATTGATAGGCGATCGGCTGCTCGGACTGCTCGCATACCGCCAAACCTCCCGAAGAATCGAATAAAGCGAGTTGTTTTTTTACCGACTCCGCTTGTTTTTTGGAAGCAAACTCCCAATAAAGAGGCATGATCGTCATCACGGAAGCCACGCGGCTGTGTCGACCGTTAACGTAATCGTAATCGAGGTATAATCCGCGTTCCGCGCTCCAACAATATTTATTGATCAGATCGGCGCGTTGTTTGGCGCGTTTTTCCCATTGGTAATTACTCTTGATCCCGAGTTCTTTTTCAAAAAAAGCGAGATTTTTTTCGTATTGATACAGGTTCGAGTTGAGATCGACGGCAACAAAATCGGGACAACGACCTTCGAAACGCGGCGTGAAGTCCATGGTTTCGGCTTCGGCCATCCGTCGGGATGCCGTCAGGATTTTTTCGTTTGTCGGGACGTCCTTTGATAACCGAAATCGGCCCTGCAACACGCGATCGTAAAACCGAATAAGCGATGCGGTGTCGGAATGGTGATAATAATGCTGCAAGCCTTTGATTGATGTGGAGTGATCCTCAATATTGTTGCCTTCCAAATTGGTCCAAAAGTTATATTCGGCGAGCACGGCTCGGTATGCTTTGCGAAGCCACTCGGTATCCTTTGGTGTGCTCTTTTCGTAATAACTGCGTACCATCATGGCGAAATAAGGCGTCTGGCTTCGATCGGCGCCCCAACGGATGGCAGTGGGGATAAATCCGAGCGTATCAATCTCGAAAATAAAATTATCAATGTTGTTTTTGGCTTGCTCCATGAATCCCTGCATCATCAAACCTTCGTTGATGAAATACAGATCCCAGTAATAAAGCGTGCCGGGGTTCAGCGCATACGAATACGGTTTGGGCAGCAGTTTGTCGGTTTCGACGTATTTCATCCAATTGTTCTTGATGTATGTCTCTATTTCGGTCCATTTTTCCGAATATTCCGGTTGGATTTTTTGAGCATTGCTTTTTTGTATCGAGGTACAAAGGCATAGTGCGATTCCCGCAAAAATAAATTTTCGAAGATTCATAACGAGTGCTTAGTTACGTTTTTTACGTTGTTTTCGGATACATCCAAAAAACAAAGATAAAAAAACTATTTGAAGCCGGGAAAATATTTTGTTGGTGGCCCGCAGATTATGCAGATGCAATACTTCTGCGATAATCTGCGACATCTGCGGGCGAATTTATTACATTACTTTGTCGATCATATCCGCGTATGCGGTTTCCAAATCTTTGAACACCTCGGTTTCAATGTCGCCAAAGCAGCCTTTCGCTCTCGAAAATTGAATTTTGCCTTCGTTTAGGTAGTGGATTGTGTCGCAAATCGTGGTCAGCGATTCCAATATGTGTGATGTGACCATAATCGTTCGGCCTTTCTCCCGAAGTTTTTCGATCGTCATGCTCAGAATTTTCGATGCTTCGATATCGAGGCCGTTGAACGGTTCGTCGAGGATTACCACGGGTTTGTCCTGTTTGAGAATCGCCATCAGCGCCAGCTTTTTCTTCATTCCGGTCGAATATCCGTCGATAAGTCGATCGAGCGGCAAACCGAATAGTCTATTCCAATCGTCGGCGAGATATGTATCGTTCGGTGAACGAAACAGACCGAGGTATTCTCTTCCCGTGATGTTCGAATAAAAATAATTTTCCGTTTCGAGATACGACATGTCCGCGCGTCGAAGCGGCGTTTCCTCGTAAAGAATATTTCCCGAATCGGGTTGTTTAAATCCGTACAACGTATTCAGCAACGTGGTTTTTCCCGAACCGTTCAGTCCCACGAGACCATGTACTTGCGCCGAGGCGAATTCGACCCTGAGATTGTTCAAAATCAATTTTTCTCCGTACGATACAGAAAGTCGGTCAACGATAAGCATCCAAATAATAGGTTAAATTTTGTTTTGCTTTGAAGAATAGAATGATGTTCGTAACAAACACCACTACCGAAAGCGGCAAAATGATGGTACACAATCCCGCAAAGGCGCCGATTAATTGCGATATACCCACGGACGCAGCGGGACGATAAAAAGCGTATTTCAATAAAACGGCAAATACGGCCAAATTGATGACCGCCGCAAACGCGGCAAGAGTGTACGGAGCATATTCGTAATGTACCAATGCCGTTGCAAAGATCGGCAACAAAAATATTGTCCAATATCCGACATGTCGAAAAAGTTTGGATTTCAGAAAATCGCCAACGCTTTGTTCCGATGCGCAAAGTATTTGTCGAGATTCGTTTTCGGCATAAAACGTAAGAAAAGTCATCATCAATAAACCGACCGATACGGCGGCAAGCCATATTCGGTAAATCCCAGCCAAACCGACGGCATAAAGCAAGGTGATCGCGAGAAGGCTTCCGCGAAATCCGCTTTGCCATTCGAACATTCCGGGGGGAATATACTTGACGAATCGGGAATATGTCCGTTCCCGTGTATTTTTCGACGAAGGTGCGATGAAACATACGGGAAACAACAGCACTATATACGATAATATTGGCAAATATTGTCGGGAAACGACGAGCAATGCAAGAAACGGGATCGAGAATGCGAGATATTCCGTAAAAATAGTCAGTGTCGGTATGGCGGATACTTTGGCCAGAAATCGATAATCTTTACGGCTGCGATGAATCATTAAAATAAAAAGCAAAGCGATTCCGACCGAGGCGTAAGCGTACCGCGGATCGGGCAGTTTTTGGTACAGGAATAATGTCAGCCCGGGAACCAACACCATCAACAAAATGATCGCGCGAAACAATCCCATGTCGCGAATTGTGCGAAATAATTGCAGAAATCTTATTTTGAGAAAAGGAAGGACCAATATGGATAAAACTTGAATTAATCGGTAAATACGAAGAAAAACGGATACATTTCAAATTGCGGATATCCTATTGGGTTTTCAAAACCCGATAGGATTTGCTTGAATACAAGACCTATCAGGTTTTTAAAACCTAATAGGTCGTTACCCAAAGAACGATAATTTGAAACATACCCGGAAAAACTTCTATATACTTCGGGTCTCCGGGGATAATTTACAAAAATACCCGGCCCGTAAGATCAATGCGATACCGAGGACGATAAACGGAAGGCTGAGCCATTGTCCCATGTCTAATGTCATGCTTTCCTCGAACGATACTTGCCGCTCTTTCACGAATTCGATCAGAAAACGCATCGTAAATACCGAAAGCAACGTGCAGCCGGTAAAAAATCCCGTACCCGTCATCGCTCGATATTTACGGTAAAGGAAAAACAGATTGAAAAAGAGAATCACCAAATACGCCATTGCTTCATACAATTGAGCGGGATGTCTCGGAAGCGGATCTTCGCGAACAAACACGAATGCCCACGGAATATTCGTCGGGATGCCGATGATTTCGGAATTCATCAAGTTGGCCAAACGAATAAAACATCCGGCCAACGGAGCAACTACGGCAACCAAATCAAGAACGTATATGAAGTTTTGCTTGTTTGTTCGCGCATACAACAATAAGGCAATAATCATCCCGATAACGCCGCCGTGACTTGCCAAGCCTCGATATCCGACGAATCGATACACGCCTTGTTCGTCGGGAGCAAAGGGAAGGATTATTTCCAACGGTCGATGCAAGTAGTATGCGGGATCGTAAAACAAACAATGTCCGAGCCGAGCCCCGACAAACACGCCAATGATAGCGTATATCGAAAAGCGTTCCAATTCGGCAACGGTGATTCCGCCGACGGGTAATAATTGTTTCAACACCCAACCGGAAAGAATCAATCCGAGACCGAAAAGAATGCCGTAGTAATGAAGCGATATCCCGAAAATATTGAATATTTCGGGATCGACATTCCAAGTAATGTATAAATTTGTCATTTATCTTCTTCGAATTCGACAATGGATTTCAACAAGGCTTCGGCCGATGCGATACGTTTATCGTAAAAGATACGATTGCTCCAGATTCCAACGGAAATCGTAACGGCACATCCGATCGCCGCCCAAATGATGTATTCTTTCCAATATCCGAAAAGATCGGCATGATACAAAGTGTTGAAAATTAGCGGTAAAATAATTGCAAACAGTATCGGCACGGTTGCTATTTCGATTTTACGATAAAGCAACAAACGCTTTTTTTGGAATGCCAATTCTTTTTGCACTTTCACCACAGACTCGTCGTATCCGCGAAGTTTACCGAATCCCGTCAGCACCGACATCGAAAAAATAAGGGACATCAATACAATACCGATTGCCGCATAACCGAGTAACGCGTAAAGAGACAACCACGGGTATCGAAATGTAAGATATGCCAATACCGTTATCAATATAAGGCTGCCGATAACGGAGAATATTTCGAAATTCATCAATTTTCGAAATTCGTTGTCGACACGATTCAGTTTCATTTGAAGTAAAATTTGTTCGTTTAATTTCAAATGCTCTTCCAGTCGACCATCTTGTTTTTGCCATAAGGCTTTTAATTCGTCCGAATCCATTTTTGGTATTTAATTCGATTAGTTAAGATGCCGGAGGCGTCTCATTTGATTTTGACAATTTCAAACGATTTTTGAAATGACGAATCATATCTTTGTTTTTGAAAGATGACAAATGTTTTTTGTTTTTGTAGTAATACACTAAAAACAGTATCACAAAAGTGTCAACGTACAAATCTTTCAAATCGAAGACAAATAAAGGTTTCAAGTAAATATAATCGAGGCATCCGTTCCAAAATACGGTGCCGATCAAGCTGCTTGTCAATCCTGCAAAACAAAATATAAAGGCGACATTCAACATTTTAGCGTTATCTGATGCGGTTCTCATCCAATCGTATAAAGCAATAAAAAGTACGGCTATCAAACAAAATAAGACAATGTGTACCCAAAATCCCATTCCAAGGTGAAACAGGCCATTGACCCACGAATATTGATGATTGAATGTTGGTTTGAAATAAAATAGGGGTGGTACGATGTCGAAACGCACATCAAAAAAATACCGATCGATTATAATTTTAACTGCTTGGTCAACCGCAAAAAGTATGAGTGCCCATAACAGAACATGTTTTATTTTCATGACGTCAAAAATGATTAATTATCAACCATCAATAGCCTGAGTCGCTGTTTCAATCGGCTGATTTTGGTAGCGACATTGGTTACCGTAATTCCGAGCACGTTCGCAATATCTTCGTACGAATTGTCGTCGAGATACAAAAGCAATAATGCCTTGTCCAACTCGGAAAATTGTTCCATAAATGCATAAAGTCGACGAATTTGTTCCTCCGTCTCGCTCCGATCGTGCTCTTCGGCCAACAGAAAAACCGATTGATCGATGTCCGCTCGGTTGGTACGATGTTTCTTTTCGCGCCTGTAATACGAAATAGCTGTATTAAGCGCAATCCGGTAAATCCATGTGCTCGGTTTGTAAATATTGTCGTATTTCGGGAACGCTGTCCAAAGTTGCATCAATATTTCCTGCTCCACATCGTTGATTTGTTCGTTGTCTTTGCAATACATACGGCAGACCTTATAGATTAGCTTACGATGCTCGTTAACGAATGCGGCAAACTCTTTGTTGACGTTTTTTGAGGGCATTATTCAAATTCAAGTTCAAAAAATGAACAACCTAACCGTGCGAAATTACCTTTTATTGTATTATTCGCAGCTCTCGATAAAAAATCACGATCAATCGAAAAATAAAAATTCCCGTTCTTCGGACGGGAATTTTTGAACCGATTATTTTTTCAATGTGAACCCGACGGGAACTTTCAACACGTCGGAGTCGTACATATTGATGTACAAAATCACCGGGGTTGCGAGTCCCGGGTAGGTTACTTCATATTTGTCAAGCAATCCGCTGTTGTCGAACAGACCGTTTTTGGTATAAAAAGAGCAACAACTGCCTAATCGCCGATAGTTGATTTGCTCACCGTTGGGACCTGCCAATGCATTCAGAAAACGTCTTTCGTTTTTGGGCCCTTCCTGTGCATTGCCTACCATTACGGGATTTTTTTCGGTATAACCGTAAGTCTCATCGGTAGCGTATTCCGTGATGCGAAACATTTGGTCGTTTGCCAACTCCTGTTTCACGCGAGGACTTCCGTAACCTGTTTTTCCGACTTTCTTCCCCGAGCCGCAGGCAGCCAATAAAAGCATGATGCAGCATGTATAAAGTAATTTGTTCATATTCGGTTGGCCGGTTATTGGATAATGGATTTAAAGGTACCGTCATCAAAATAATTTACGAATTCGATATCTTTGGCGGCGTTGGCTTTCAACTTGGGACTCATGGAACAAGCCGTACGCAAGTTGTTCATTAACAAATCGGCATTTCCTGTCCTTGCTCCGACAACAGCTTTCAGGTAATGTACCAACGCATCACCGCTCTTCACCGAATTCAATATCGACAAAGCGGCGTCGTTTTGTTTTGCCAACAATTTAGCCAAAGCGGCATTAATTTCCACTTGGTTGCCGAAGCAGCTGACAGCTTCGCTGTATTTACCTTGAATGATCTTAATGGTTCCGAGGTTAAATTTCACGTCGTCACTCGATCCTGCCGCATTCAATAATTCTTCCGCAGCGATAATGTTACCTTCGCGCAATGCAACGACGGCGAGATTGTTTTTCACGATTTCGTTGTTGTCAATATTCTTGGCGTCATTCAATGCCGTTTTGGCTTCGCTCGTGCGACCGAGGTTCAACAAGGCAACACCCAAATTGTTCTTGGTACGGTAATCGCTCGGATAATAACGGGCTGCTGCTTGATAAATGGATAATTTTCTGTAGGGATCTTGAGTCAGCGTGCCCGCGTATAAAATCTCTTCCAATTTCAACTTGCTGGGATCGCTGTCGAATTGAGCATTGATTTCTTGATCCGACAAACCGATCACTGCCGTATTCACCGTCATTTCGGTTCGATCCAATTGAGGAAATATTTTTACTTTGATTTCGTCGTAAGCGACAGCGAGATTCTTAATTTCGCGTTTGCGCACAACGGGATCCGAATACATCGACAATACGCGAAGGACTAACGCTTTGTCGGCAATATTGGATTCTTGCATCAATTTTTTAAAGCCGTCCCAATCATCCGGAACAACCGATTCTGTCAAAAAAACCGATTTTACGATTTCTTCAACTCCGGCTGCGTTGAAATTTTTGATAAAAAAGTCTTTGCCTGTTGTCAATCGGTCGTTTGCCAACATTTCATTGTCATCACAGTCATCTCTCGGAGCCGAATATCCGGTTATATGAGCGGCCGTAAATCGAGTCCTTTCATCTGCTTGGGCCGCTTTAACGGCAATGGTAAATGCCATGATTTCCGGCTTTTTGGTTTCCGATGAGCGAACCCACGATTGACACATCAGATATTTAATATCTGATGTATATGTGAGAGGAGTGATACGCACATAGTTGTCGGGAGCATAAGAGGCTTTACCGTTTTTTTCGACCAACAAACAAGTCGCAACAATACCATCAGCTAACTTTACGGATTCCATGTCGATTGTTTTTGACCCTATTGACGCGCTTGCCCGCAGCATAAGCCGTGAAATTTGAAATTGGGAATCATACGGAAATTTTAACGAATACTTAAATGTTCCGTCTGCCTGTTTAACAACGTCATTGTTGTTTTTTACCGAATTACCTTGTATTTGGTAAGGACTAAATTCCATTTCATCGCTTTCGTTTACCAGTACCGGTGTGATGGTTAAAACAACATTGTCGTTGAGATAATCGGACGGATATCCGCTTACGACGGATACCGCAATTTCATCGCCGATCAGTTCAAGTACGGTAGGATTAACGGTATGCGTGACTTGATCGAAATTTTCCCGTATTTTCGTCAAATTGATTTCATCGGAATCTTTTTTGTCGTCTTTACACGAAATACCGACTAAAATAATACAAATCATCAACGGTGTGATTTTTTTGAGGAAGTAATTTGTTTTCATGGCAGTGTGAATTTTATGGTTTTATGTGTTTAATACCGATAATGAATATTCCGTGAAAATACTGCATCAAATAATGATCCGACAGACAAGAATTGTCGATGTAAAATTGTTTGTCGTAAAATATAATTGTATTGTGCAAAGTTATAAAATAGTATTGATGTTGAAAACAAATACATTATATAAGTTGACTTTGCCGGAAGAGTAGTGTCGCATGAGAATAAAAAAGAAAAATCCCGCTTATGAGCGGGATTTTTTATAAAACGGTTTGTCGATTCTTATTCTTTCCACAGTTTATCCATGTCTTCCAAGGTTTTGCCTTTTGTTTCGGGAACCATTTTCCAAACGAAAATGGCCGACAAAATGCTCATTACGGCATAAATGCCGTATGTCATGCCTCCGCTGAATTTCATCATGGGCAAATACGTGGACGAAATTAAATAATTGGCGATCCATTGCGCGGCCACTGCCACAGCTACCGCTTTCCCGCGAATTTGGTTCGGGAAAATTTCGGCGATCAATACCCAGCAGATCGGGCCCCACGACATCATAAAGGATGCGGTGTAGATGATAATGAACACCAATGTCCCGATACCGATTGTGTTGGTGAATGCCAAGCACGATATGGCGATCATCCCGACGGCCATTCCGATCGATCCGGTAATCAACAACGGTTTACGTCCCCACTTGTCAACAGTCATGATGGCCACTACCGTGAAAATAACGTTGACCAATCCCATGACCACCGTTTGCAGCATGGACGAATCGGTAGCGGCGCCCATGTTTTTAAAAATGGTTGGTGCATAATACAATGCGACATTAATGCCGACGAATTGCTGAAATACCGATAACAGGATGCCGATGATGATGACTTTCTTACCGTAAGAAAACAACTTGGCCGACGATTTGTGTACTGTTTGTTTGATTTCTGCAAGGATGGTTTTTGCGGTTTCCGCGTTATTGATACGGGTCAGAACATACATGGCCTTATCGTCACGATGCGTCAACGCCAAATAGCGAGGAGTTTCGGGAACGAAGAACAACAGGATGCCGAACAACACGGCGGGAATGGTTTCGGACAGGAACATGTATCGCCATCCGATGGTATTGATCCATTCGTCTGTTTGCCCGCGGGCAATACCCCAGTTCACGAAATAAACCACCAACATGCCGAAAATGATGGCAAATTGGTTGCACGATACTAATCGACCGCGAATCGGCGCCGGTGCAATTTCACCGATATACATGGGGCAAACGGCCGACGCCAAGCCGACGCCGATTCCTCCGATGATGCGGTAAAGGTTAAAAACAATCAACAAGCTGACGGACATTTCCCCCTTTGGAAAAAAGAAGGTTTCGGGAAAAGCCGACCCCAATGCCGAAATGAAAAACAACACGGCGGCAATCATCAAGCTGGCTTTTCGTCCGAGTCGCGAAGCGAAATATCCGGATATAATCCCCCCGATGATGCAACCGATTAACGCGCTTGATACCGTTGCTCCGTGTACGAACGAGCCGAGATCGAGCCGACCGATAAAAAAATCCTGTATTGCGCCCACCGCACCGGAAATAACCGCCGTATCGTATCCGAACAGCAGTCCGCCGAGCGTGGCAACCAACGTAATTCCCGTAACGTAAAATTTATTGTATGATGAATTCATGAGATGCGTTTGATTACGGATAGAAAATTACGGGTTACGAAGTGCAAAAGCGCATCCATAACCCGTAAATTGTCAACCGATACTATTGGATTAAATGTATTGATTGATGAATGATTCGTACAATTCTTGCTTTCCGCTTATTTGCTTGGGTTCGCCTTGAGCGATTGCCAAATTGCGAAGATCTTCCAGCGTCAATTTTCCGGCTTCGAATTCCGCACCCTTGCCGCCGTCGAACGAAACGTAACGTTCTTTGCGCATCTTCAGATAAGGCGATTTTTCGAGTACGTCCGAAGCAACCGTCAAAGCGCGGGCAAACGTATCCATTCCCGAAATGTGCGCGATGAAAATATCTTCGAGATCGGTTGAATTGCGTCGCGTTTTGGCGTCGAAATTGATACCGCCCGTAGCAAAACCGCCTGCACGGAGAATCACCAACATCGCTTCGGCCAATTCGTACAAATTAACGGGGAATTGGTCCGTATCCCAGCCGTTTTGATAATCGCCGCGGTTGGCGTCGATCGAACCGAGCATACCCGCGTCTGCGGCTACCTGCAATTCGTGTTCAAAGGTATGTCCGGCCAAAGTGGCATGATTCACTTCGATGTTGAGTTTGAAATCCTTATCCAATCCGTAATGACGCAAGAAGTTGATCACCGTGGCGGAATCGAAATCATATTGATGCTTGGTCGGTTCCATCGGTTTGGGTTCGATGTAGAAACAACCTTTAAAGCCGTTTTTGCGGGCATAATCGCGAGCCATACCCAAGAAACGGCCCAAATGGTCGAGCTCGCGTTTCATGTCGGTATTCAACAAGCTCATATATCCTTCGCGACCGCCCCAGAATACATACCCTTCGCCGCCGAGCGCGATGGTGGCGTCAATGGCATTTTTTACCTGCGTACCCGCATAGGTCAACACTTGAAAATCGGGATTGGTGGCCGCTCCGTTCATGTAACGCGGATTGCTGAATACGTTGGCCGTTCCCCACAACAATTTTACGCCCGATGCTTTTTGTTTGGTCGATGCATAATCAACGATGGTTTGCATGCGTTTTTCGTATTCGGCAACGGTAGCGCCTTCGTTGATCAAATCCACATCGTGGAAGCAATAATAGGGCGCTCCGAGTTTGGTGATAAACTCGAAAGCGGCATCCATTTTATCTTTTGCCGCTTGAACGGCTTCGGACGATGCATCCCACGGAAATACTTTGGTTCCGGGACCGAACGGATCGCCGCCCGTTCCGCAGAATGTGTGCCAATAGGCCACCGCAAAACGCAAATGATCCTTCATGCTTTTGCCCGCAATCTTTTTATTTTCATCGTAAAATTTGAAGGCCAAAGGATTGGTTGACTCACGGCCTTCGAACTTGATTTTCCCGATGCCGGGGAAAAACTCTTTATTTCCTAATGTAATGTTCATTGTTGTTTGATTTTTAATAATAAATATCTTGAAGTTTTATTTTTTCCGTTGCCAAAAATACAGAATAATGAACGCAATCACAAGCCCGGCCGGAACAACGGCCACATGTTGCAACGTGGCGGCGCCTCCCGCCAATTCACTGCCCAACGCCGCGGTTTGCGTTTCGTAAATATTTCCCAATACAGGTTGCGCGATGGCTCCGCCGAGGAATCCGATGCCGCCCATCAATGAGAGTCCCAAAGCTCCCGTGGCCGGTATTTTTTCGGAAACAAAACCCAACATGGTGGGCCAGAAGAAAGCGACGCCCAATCCGAAAACGGCTGCTCCGGTCATTGCCAAAGCGAAGTTATTAACAGAATTGGCCAAAATCAATAATCCGATGCATCCCAATGCCGACGACATAATCAAGATGGTCGTATGCTTGATGTTATGAATAAATACGCCTCCGAATGTTCGGGCCAATGCCATGATGCCGGTTACCCATACCAAAACCAAAATGGGGTGTTCCATGACGTTGCTGACCAAAGCCGCAATCCATTGATTGGTACCCAATTCCGTTCCGGAAGTAAACAACATGCACACGGCCATGAAAATAAATAACGGACGGGTACATGCTTTAAGCATTCCTTGATACGATATACCTGATGTAACGCGTTCCGTTTGGGGGAATTTTTGCCCGAAGAACATCCATCCGTAAACTAAGGTCGGTAACAACATGATGCCCATGGCCCAACGCCAATCGGTTACTTTTGCCAGACTTAATGCATACACCAGCAATCCGCCGATAACGATTCCCCACGGGAACCATGCGTGAAAGCGATTGAGTCGTCGCGTTTTTTCATCGGTGTACATACTCGTGATAAGCGGATTGGCTGCAGCTTCCACACTTCCGTTTGCCAAACCGACAAACAGGGTGGATATAAACAGCGTCCAAAATCCCCCGGCGCACACGGTCATTACGATCCCGATCAGATGGCACACAAAGGCAATCCCGAAAATCCGTTTCATGCCGATAATGTCGACCAACATTCCGCCGAAAGCCATGGCGATGGTAAATCCCCAAA
>JAVBNP010000222.1:0-13598 GCA_031551455.1 Bacteroidales bacterium
GTCATCGGTAACTTATTCGCCATCGGACAAAAAGACATCAAACGATTCCTCGCATTGTCGTCCATCTCGCAAGCAGGGTTCATCCTGTTGGGCGTCATGGGCGGCACCGCGGCGGGAATGACCGCTACCGTGTATTTCGTGTTGGTTTACCTGTTTTCGAACTTGGCTGCATTCGGCGTCATCGCGGCTGTGGAAGGCGAAACGGAACGGACGGACATTGCCGCTTTCAACGGTTTGTACCGCAGTAATCCGAAACTTGCGTTCGTGATGATGTTGGCGGTTTTCTCTTTGGCCGGGATTCCTCCGTTTGCCGGATTTTTCAGTAAATTTTTCATCTTTATGGCTGCGGCGCGCGAAGGTGAATATCTGTTGGTATTTATCGCACTGCTCAATACGGTAATCTCGCTATACTATTATCTGTTGATCGTAAAAGCGATGTTTATCAATCCCGCCGAAGAAAAAACTTTCGGAAGCATCCGCACCGACGGATACAACAAGCTGAGTTTGATTCTGTGCACCGTCGGGATATTGGTTGTCGGTATCCTCAGCGGAATATATGAATATATCGGAGGAATCAGTTTCGGGATGTAAATATAATCGATAAAATATACGTGTATGGCGATTAAAACCCTCCTGCACGATACAAAACAGCCTTACCGGAAACGGAAGGCTGTTTTTGTGTTTTTCGGATTGACCTTTACGCGATTTGGTTATCGATAGGCGTACCCGAAGCGTTTTCTTTACCGATTCAATAGCATTTTCGCAACTCAACAACTGTGTGTATCCTTCACTTTTCTGAAAAAGCAAACAGAATCTTTTTATAAACGATTCTGTTTTATTGTACATTTGTACATAAATTGCAACCGAGCACAAAATCAACCGCTGCATCATGACGGACAAAAACACATCGGAACTGCCGATAATCGACGATTTTGTTCGCGTTCAAAAAACGACGAACGAGAAAGCTGTCATATTTTATTTTTCGGGAACGGGCAATGCAAAACAAGTTGCATGGTGGTTTTCCGAAGCGGCAGCTCGAAAGAACGTTGATTGTCAAATTGTTAATATCGAAAACGTTGCACCCGAATCGATCATATTAACGCCCGACACGTTGGTCGGCATCATTTCTCCCGTGCACGGGTTCAATTATCCGAAAATAACATCCGATTTCATTAAGCGATTTCCAAAAGGAAACCGACACGTTTTTCTGATGTGTACGAGAGGCGGAGCGAAATTGGGAAATTTTGTTACGCCCGGACTGAGCGGCGCAACATTCTTTCTGTCATCATTTCGATTGCGATGTAAGGGTTACAAAATCGTCGGGATGATCCCTTTCGACATGCCGTCCAACTGGCTCTCGCTGCATCCCGCAATCAACGAAAAAAATGCGGAATTTATACGAAACAAAATCCGTATTAGGGCTGAAAAACATGCCAATAAAATATTTGCGGCCGAAACGGATTTTGTCGCTTACCGCGATCTCGTACAGGACATTTTGATTTTACCCGTATCGGGTTCAACACCTGTTACTCGGAAACAAATTACTCGGAAAGTTGATCGGGTTCGGCTCATTAACCTATTACAAATTTTGGGGGCGGTATCGATCGGGATTCGACCCGAAATAACAACATTCGAATCTGTTCATCCACAGATCAAACACGGCAATCCTTGTTTCTTAACAATTTCTTAACATTGTGTTTACAAAATATTAATCGGTTTCCATTGCCTCGCAAGAAGGTATCGAGTACTTTTGTACCCGAATTTTATTTTGCATGTCAAATCACCATTCATGAAAATCAACAGTATATTCAGCAATTTTACGCCGAAAGACACCAAATTTATTCCGTTGTTAAAGGAAACGGCCGTCATTTTGGTTGAAGCATCCGTTCTTTTGGAACTGCTTTTCACTTCGGATAAACGCCGGAAGGATTTGTGCCGACAAATCAAAGATGAAGAGGTAAAAGGCGATAAAGTAACGGGACGTATTTCGAAAGCGCTCAACGAAACGTTTATTACGCCGTTCGACCGGGAAGATATCCATGCTTTGGCCGACGAAATGGATGATGCAATCGATTGTATCAACCGATCAGCCCAGAAAGTATTGCTCTATTCTCCGGAAAGCCTGCCTAAATGCACCGTTCGTTTGGCGGGTATTACTCGCAAAGGAACAGAACTGGTACAGGCTTCCATAAACGAATTGCCGAAATTGAAGAAAAACGACCAGCAGGTTCGCAAGTATTGCAAGGAAATCAAAAAGTTGGAAGAAACGGCCGATGATATTTACGAAAACGGAATCATGACTCTTTTTAAGGAAGAAAAAAATATCGTGGAGTTGATTAAATTGAAAGAAATCATTCAAGAGTTGGAAATGTCGGTCAACAAAATCAACACCGTCGGCAAAGTGCTGAAAACGATCATTGTAAAATACGCATAACGACGGTTGCTTATGACTTTGCTTATTGTCGTTATCTCATTGGCCATTATTTTCGATTTCATCAACGGTTTCCACGACGCGGCCAATTCCATCGCCACCATTGTATCTACGCGGGTACTGACACCGTTTCAAGCAGTATTATGGGCGGCTTCATTCAATTTCATCGCATTCTTCTTTGCCAAATACGTCATCGGTGAATTCGGAATCGCCAACACGGTATCCAAAGTGGTGTGGGAACAGTTCATCACCCTTCCCATCATTCTTTCGGGGCTTATTGCCGCCATTTCGTGGAATCTGCTTACTTGGTGGCTCGGTATTCCTTCTTCGTCGTCACACACGCTTATCGGCGGATTTGCCGGGGCTGCCATTTGCGCCGGCGGTTTTCAATCGATTCACTCGGGCGTCATCATCAAAATAGCCTCATTCATCGTATTGGCTCCGTTAATCGGCATGATCGTGTCCTCAATCATTACCATCGGAGTACTTTGGGGATTTCGGAAAATGAATGCCCGACGGGCGGAAAATGTTTTTCGGAAAATGCAATTGGTATCTTCGGGGCTGTTCAGCCTCGGCCACGGGCTTAACGACTCTCAAAAAGTAATGGGTATCATTGCCACCGCTTTAATTGCCACCGGAAAAATCGATTCCATCGAGCATATGTCCGACTGGGTTCCTTTGACCTGTTTCAGCGCCATTGCATTGGGCACGATGATGGGCGGCTGGAAGATCGTAAAAACGATGGGAACCAAAATTACCAAAGTTACCGCGCTCGAAGGTGTATGCGCTGAAACCGCCGGAGCGTTGACGTTGTTTCTCACCGAAATACTCAAAATACCGGTAAGTACCACGCATACCATCACGGGAGCAATTATGGGCGTGGGAGCCGTAAAAAGATTCTCGGCCGTTCGTTGGGGAGTTACCATCAATCTGCTCTGGGCGTGGATACTCACCATTCCGGTAAGCGCGATGTTGGCGGCATTGGTATATTTGTTGATTAATGCGATCGGCATATAAGAGCTTTTCGCCATATCATGCGATTTTATTGAATATTTGACTTAACGACGGCATTCGTTACGAGAAGTTATTCGTTAACAATCGATGTTTATGACACCTTATTTTTATCTCAAATATTCGATTCTTTTCAGCATCTTAAAAAGATAGTATTCAATATAATGTGTCGACTTCCATTCGTCACGTCGATATATCATTTAATCAAAAACCCGTATCGGAAAAAATAAAAGTATTTGTTCCGGCATAAATTTTGTATCTTTGCACCATAAAGAAGAAGATCTGATTGTTTTCAGTCGTATTTAGACCATGATACGTGCTTCATATATACTTTTTATTGTATTCTCGTCGGCATTTTTGATGCAAAATAATGCGGCGGAATTAATACGGGAATGCCCCGCAGCAGGTATCGAACAGTCGGAATCCGTTGGTGACGTTAATGATGACGGAAATCTTACGCAAGATAATTCGCCTTATCAATTTGTATATTGGGACGAACGCGTACGAACAACCGTATCCGGGTTTCACGAACCCAACAGATATCTGCGATGTATTACGATATTAAAGCATTCGCCGTTATCGTTTAAATGTTTTACCGACTCGGGAAAAGCCGAGTCCTTATACGCGGAGTATCATCGCGAAACAATTGACTACTTTATTGTTTCCCTGCGTAAAATCAGAATTTAGCTACCATACCTTTCAATTTTTCCAAAATCCGACTTTCCGTTCAAATGCGGAAATAGAGGAATGTTGTACGGTTTATTTGTATTGATCATTGCGGAGCTCATTGAAAACGATCATTCCGTGAGTATATCGAACAAGTTCGGTTCATCAATCGAAATTACCCATTAACCATCAAAAACCGGTTAAAACGTATTACGGCAAAACAATACATTTTCCGGACGCGACATTCATTCTATCTTAATCTTATTCGTTCCGTTTTTGTGTCTCATTTCGGAGTCGACACCGGCAGGTTTGTCGACATCGTAAGGTAATCGTATGCTTTAATTACTCGGACGGCATTTGCCGTCGGCGAGATTGAGATGCAATGCACGTAACATTCCGTCCCGGAACTCCGAAATGTCGGATCTCTCTCGGAGAAGCCATTTCTCCGCTATTTCAAATAATTAAAAATAAAAATTCATCATGTCGGTAAACCCAACAATTTATGCAAATAAATTGTTTTCCTACATGTTATATATTAATTAATCACCTCAAACAAACACATTTTTTATCATGAAAGCGTTAAATTTTAGAAGCATCTTTTCCGCATTGGTTGTACCCTTGGCTTTAGTTGCCGGATTTCTCATCTTTTATAAGATTTTCGGTGACGGATCGAATTTTCAGGGCGGCAGTAACGAAAATCAGCCGATTCCGGGTAATTATTTCGGTGTAGTATACAAAGGCGGAATTGTGGTGCCCGTGCTTATGTCGTTGTTGCTTATTGCTTTGACGTTCAGCGTTGAACGACTGATCACCATCAGCAGATCAAAAGGCAAAGGACAAGTAGTCGGATTTGTACAAAACATCAAAGCTCGCTTGAGTACCGGCGATATCGACGGTGCATTGGCCGAATGCGATCGTCAAAAAGGTTCGGTAGCCAATGTGGTAAACCTCAGCTTGAATAAATACAAGGAAATGGAAAACGACAACACGTTATCCAAAGACCAAAAGTTGGTATACCTGCAACAAGGCGTAGAAGAAGCCACCTCGCTCGAAATGCCCGCCATGGAACAAAATCTCCCGATGCTGGCCACGCTTACCTCACTCGGTACACTCATCGGTTTGTTGGGAACGGTATTGGGTATGATTCGGGCGTTTGCTGCTTTGGCCAATGCCGGTGCACCCGACTCGGTTGCTCTTGCCAACGGTATTTCCGAAGCGTTGATTAATACGGCATTGGGTATCGGTACTGCCGCCGTTGCCATGATCGCTTATAATTTCTTTACCTCACAGATCGACAAGATTACCTACAGTATTGACGAAATAGGATTCACCATCGTGCAAACCTACTCGGCAACACATAAGTAATCGTTGATCGGATATCATATTTATAATCAAATAATATCTGATTATGCCAAGGGTTAAAATGAAAAGGAAAAGCACATGGATCGATATGACGGCCATGTGTGATATGACCTTCCTGTTGTTGACCTTTTTCATGCTCACTTCCAACTTCACCAAAAAGGAGGTGATACAAGTGGTAACACCGTCATCGGTATCGGAAATTAAAATACCCGAGACCAATCTGATGCAGGTGTTTGTGGATAAAGACGGAAAAGTATTTTTCGGTCTTGACAAACAGGATGACAGGATCGCCGTACTGAAAATGATGGGCGAGGAATACAACCAGACCTTCACGGACAAGGAACTGAGGGATTTCAGTTTAATTCCGTCGTTTGGCGTACCGATGGAAAAGATGAAAGCATATCTCGATTTGCCTTCCGATCTTCGTGAAATGAAGGAAAATGCATTGGGAATTCCGGCCGATAGTTTGAACAATCAGTTCCGCGAATGGGTAAAGTTTTCGCGTAAACAAAATAAAGCATTGGTAATTGCCATTAAAGCTGACCAAGCGACACCTTATCCCAAAATAAAGGGTGTGATGAACACACTCCAGGATTTGCGCGAAAACAGATTCAATCTGATTACTTCGCTGGAAACGGTTCCCGATGTGACACAATAATACATTAATTCCATATCAAAATAAAGAATTATGGCTGAAGTAAATACCGAAGGGAAAGGTGGTGGAGGCAGGCAAAAGAAAAAACCGACGAGGGTGGATTTCACCCCAATGGTTGACCTGGGCTTCCTGCTGATCACCTTTTTCATGCTTACCACTTCGATGCTGAAACCTCAAACGATGGAAATCAGCATGCCCTCGAAGGACAAGGTAAGCGAAGAAGAACAGAATAAGGTAAAAGCATCGAACGCCGTTACCGTGCTCCTCAATGGCGAAGACAAAGTATTCTATTATTTTGGACTTCCCGATGCAAACAACCCGCCGGAACTCATTGAAAGCGATTTTTCGCCGACGGGTATCCGCGGTATGTTGTTACAACGTAACATTGATGTGGTGCGGAAAATTACCGAACTGAAAAACGACAGGGCAGCAAAGAAGATTACCGACGATGATTTCAAAAAACTTGCGGCCGAAGCCAAAGAAGACAAGGCGGCTCCGGTGGTAATGATCAAAGCGGGCGAAAGATCGTCGTACAAGAACTTGGTGGACATTTTAGATGAAATGCAGATTTGCAATATAGGCAAATATGCCATCGTGGACATCACGCCCTACGACACCACATTAGTATACAATAAAATACACCCGGACATCAAAACCCAACAGCAATGAGTAAAATAAATTTGTATACGCAAGCTTGGTGCGATGTCGTATTCGTGGACAAAAACAAAGAATACGGAGCATACGAAATGCGCAGGTTATCGGGTCGACGGCACTTGACCGCCTTTGTGGTGGTGGTGCTCATATGCGGCTTTGCACTTGCTCTTCCCACCATTATCGAATCGGTGGTACCCAAGAAAAAGGAACGCATGGTGGAGGTAACTTCGTTGGCCGATATTCAGGTAGAGACAGCGAAACCGAAGGAAGATGTCATGAAGGATTTCACTCCGCCGCCGCCGCCGCTCAAAAGCACCATCAAATTTACTCCTCCCGTCATCAAAAAGGACGAGGAAGTGAGGGATGAGGATGAAATCAAGACCCAAGAACAGTTGAACAAGTCGGATATGAGTATCTCGATAAAAGACGTACAGGGAACCAATGAAGAAACAGGACTTGATATTGCCGAACTCGAAGAGCACAAGGAAATTGTGGAGGAATCGAGTGAGGAGAAACCTTACACGATCGTGGAACAAATGCCCGAATTTCCGGGCGGCGAGGAAGAGATGAGAAAGTTCTTGGCCAAGAATGTCACTTATCCGGTGGTTGCACAGGAGAATGGCATTTCGGGTACGGTTTTCGTAGCTTTTGTTGTGGGACCCGACGGTACCATTACGAAAGCGAGAGTAATTCGCGGATTTGACAAATATTGCGAAGAAGAAGCATTACGCGTTATTCGGACGATGCCTCACTGGAAACCGGGACGTCAAAACGGTAAACCCGTATTCGTACAATTCACCGTTCCCATTAAATTCACGCTAAACAATTAATATTTCATGAAAAAATCAGCAGGCCTCAAGCTCTTGAAAATATTCAGGCAATCGATGGTATTGGTATACCTCGGTATGGCAATACTGTTGATGTTCACCGACGTATTTGCTTATATTTCGCCCGAATGGCGTTACGGAGGGGGTCTGCTGATTTTATTATATGTCGTATTTCGACTATACCGGGAATTCTTCAAAAAAAGTTGAATTTATACGGATTCGAATGATTTCGATCAAGTTCGGATGATTATTTAAAGAATAGAGCCATGAATAAGTTTGTTTTATATCTCTTGACGGCAGCAACAATATCGTTTGCTTCGTGCGGTCGCAAAGGCTCCGGCCCGACCGACACTCCGACAAGCGGAACCACCGAAATTGCCGTTGATGAGTCATTTCAGCCGATTATCGATTCGGAAATTACCGTATTCGAAAGCATTTATCCGCAGGCAGGTATATTACCGATATATACCGGCGAGACAGATGCACTCAATTTACTTTTGCGCGACAGCGTACAAATGGTTGTCGCAACCCGGCCGTTGAGCGGCGAAGAACGAGCATCATTGGAAAGCCGTAAATTATTTCCCAAGGAAATTAAAATCGCTACCGACGGTATTGCCATTATCGTGAACAAGAGCAACAAGGACACTCTTTTCAGCATGCAAACCCTCCGCCGAATATTGACGGGAGAAGTCTCCCGTTGGAAAGATCTTAATCCGAAATCGACTTTGGGCGATATTCGGGTGATGTTCGATAACCCGCATTCGAGCACCGTTCGTTTTCTGATCGACTCTGTCTGCAAAGGGGATAATCTCTCCTCGCAAGTGAGAAGCCGGCTTAATAACGCGGAAGTTGTCAATTTTGTTGCCACCACCCCCGGCTCATTGGGAATCATCGGAGTCGGTTGGGTCAGTAATCGCCGTGACACCACATGTATGGGCTTCTTGGATAAGATCAGTGTTGCGGGCGTCAGCCGTGAACCGGTTGCCGACCGCCGGAACAGTTACCAACCTTATCAAGCCTATTTGGCCGACGGACGGTATCCTTTACGACGCGATATATACATTTTGCTCACCGATCCGCGTCACGGTCTGGCTTCGGGATTCACTTCGTTTCTTACAAGCGATCGGGGACAACGCATTATTCTCAAATCGGGTATCATGCCGGCTACGCAACCGGTACGGGTAATACAAGTAAGAGATTATTTATAAAATAATATATCGGGGGGAAATCCGAAGGAGTTTCTGCAATTTCATGGTCGTAATTCTTTTCTTCTTCGCCCCCCTTCTTTTAACCTTCAAATTTTAAACCAAACAGTAATGAATAAGATATTTTTTACGGCGTCGATATGCATCATGATGATCGGCGCGACTATCCGAGCCGGTGAACCGACCAAAGGAACGGATCTTTTTGAGGCCGGAATGTATCGAGCGGCTCAACGATATTTCAAAGCACAACCTCCTACCGGCGAGACATATTATTATCTCGGCGAAATAGCTTTTGCCGAACAGAAACCGGATTCCGCACTTTTTTATTACGATCGGGGATTATCGGTCGAACCTCCGTTTGCGCTTTGTTACGTGGGGAAAAGTAAATTACAGCTTCAATCGGACGTAAAAGGAGCCGAAGTATTGATGCAAAAAGCGTTTACGGACAGGGCATCCAAAAAAGATCCCGCCATCTACACGGCCATCGGAAAAGCGTATGCGGCCAACAAGATGTACGGTAAAGCAAAAGAATATTTCGAACAAGCCCGCGGAATGGATAAGAACTATGTCGGCTCCTATATTGCCGAAGGCGATATGCTGATGTCCGAAAACAAAGTAAGCGACGGTGCCAATAAATACGATATGGCCGCTTACATCGACAAAAACAATAAGCCCGCACGGTTGAAACTGGCCGGTATTTATGCCAACGTCAATCCGGAACAAGCCGAAATATTGCTCAATGATCTTATCGCAAAAGACAATTCTTATGCCCCGGCATACAAGCAATTGGGCGAACTGTATTATGCCAAAGGCAGCATGAACAAAGCCGGCGAAGCGTATGCTCGCTATATTTCATTCGGGGATGCCGATATGGCGGATCATGCCCGATATGCTTCCATCCTGTTTTTTAACAAGGATTACAAAAATTCATTGGCCGAAGCGGAAAAAGTGTTGGCAAAAGATCCCGGAAATTCGGTTATGAAACGGTTGGCGGGATACAATTTGTTTGAATTGGAAGAACATAAACGTGCCATGGACGTTATGGCCGATTTCGTGGGTGATCCCAAAAACAACCACATCGCTTCGGACTATAAATACTATGCCCGCATTCTTCGTAAAAATGACCGCGATTCGCTGGCAATCGATTATTATGCAAAAGCACTGGAAACGGATGCTTCCGGTAAAAGCGAAATATACAAAGAAATGGCGCAAGCATACGAGTCGATGAAAAAAAACGCACAGGCTGCTCTCTTTTATGAACAATATATCGAAAATACCCCGGATGCAAGCACTACCGATTATTTCTATTGCGGACGCAATTATTATTATGCCGGCGGACGAATAGAATTAAAGGAGAGTGTCGATTCGGTGGAACAAGTTCGTTTGTTCACGAAAGCTGATCAGTATTTCGAACCAGTGAGCGAACGTAATACCTCGAGCTATCTCGGTAATTTCTGGCGTGCCCGCGTTCAAGCTTCGCTTGACCCCGAAACGGAAAAAGGTCTTGCCAAACCGTATTACGAAAAAGCTTTGACAATATTGGAAGCCAATCCCGCGAAATATTCCGGAGAACTGGAAGAATGTTATAAATACTTGGGATATTATTATTATCAGCAAAAAGATAACGAAACGTCCATTTCGTATTGGAACAAAGTGCTGGCCCTTTCACCGAACGATCCGGTGGCAACCGAAGCACTAAAAGGACTTACGAAAAAAGAATTGACTCGTAAATAATTACCGTTGGAAATCCGATTCCGACGGCAATAAGATAAAAACACTTTAAAACCATAGATCATGAATCCGGATGAAAAACATGCCAAGCTTTTGGCCCTGTCGGTTTTGTACGAAAAAGACGAACAAGTCAGAAACAGTCTGGTTCAACGAATTTATTGTAATCCGACGGACGTTCCCGACTTATTGGACGCAATCCGCAACGATGAATTCAAACAATGGGTCACCTCGGTAACCCATTTGTTTCGATCGTCCGATAATGGAGTAAACGTTTGTTAAAACAAGCGGTCATCGACAAGGCATCCGGCGACCAATCGGATGCCTTGTCGACAATTAAACACGGATCCCCGTATCGACCTGTCGATTTTCATTGACAACAACGGGTCGATACGGCAATTCCGAAAATACGCATCGGACAACAAGTTTTCAATTTACGATTTAACGAACACGAATATTTTTCGGATTGCGACTCAAACGCATTTAAATGCAAAATATTTTGAAAAAAATGTTCGTTTAGGCGGGTTTTATTTTCGCCAAACGGATCGGTATTGTATCTTTGCATAAATATCACCGAATCCGACAATGGAATTGCTCATTATTTTGGGCCTTATTTTATTAAACGGTATTTTTTCGGGAACCGAAATGGCTATGGTATCGGCCCGCAAAACGAGGCTGGAAATACAGGCCGAACGCGGAAGTCGAAAAGCTCGGAAAGCCCTGAAAATACTTGAATCGCCCGATAAGTTTCTATCTACCATACAAATAGGAATTACCCTAATCGGTATTCTTACGGGTATTTTTTCGGGCGCAAGCATTCAAGCCGATCTTAACGCTTTTTTCGGGCGTTTTGAAACGTTGCGGGCAATCAGCAGTCCGTTGGCAACCGCAATCATTGTCATTACGGTAACTTATTTCACGTTGGTGCTCGGAGAATTGGTTCCCAAACGCATCGGTTTGGCGCAGCCCGAAATGATCGCCAAATTCATGGCACCCGTAATGAGCGCATTGAGTAAAATCGCTTTCCCGTTCATTTGGTTGCTGTCGATTTCCACCAAATTCATCACCCGCATATTACGCATCAAAAATCGCGAGACATCGGTTACCGAAGACGAAATCAAGGCAATTATCGAAGAAAGCGCCGAACATGGCGAAATAGAAGTTGCCGAACAGGAAATGATCGAACGCGTATTTCATTTGAGCGATCGCAACATTTCCTCATTGATGACGCATCGCAACGACATTCGGTGGTTGGATGTCCGTATGGATATCAACGAAATTAACACGTATATTCGCGAATATCCTTATTCGGTATATCCGATATGCGAAGGCAACGTCGACGATATCAAAGGCTTTGTCCGCAGTCGCGATTTGTTTGCCTTGTCCGACAATAAATCGTTAAATGACTTGTGTCGCAAAGCATTGTTCGTTCCCGAAAGCAATTCGGCTTACAAAGTAATGGAGCGATTCAAGCAAACGGGTATTCACATTTGCTTTGTGGTGGACGAATACGGCTCGTTATTGGGAATGGTAACGCTGAATGATATGTTTGAAGCCATTGTCGGCGATATGCCCGAAGCGGGATCCGATATCGACGAAGAAATCGTTGCTCGCGGTAACGGAAGCTATTGGGTGGATGCACAAATCAGCTTCTACGACTTTTTAGATTATTTCGATGAGGACGATGACGACATTCCCAAACGATTCGACACATTGGCCGGATTTATACTTCATCGGTTGGAGCATATCCCCAAACCCGGCGAGCGATTCGAATGGAAAGATTTTACATTCGAAATAGCCGATATGGACGGTCAACGAATCGACAAAGTATTGGTGGAAAAAAACTTGGTCCCGTAAAGTTTTTGCGGTGACGATCTTCAAGACTTTTTCCGGAATAGTCACTTACATCTTATTAATAATCGCCATTTTAATCTGACTTAAATTTACATGCAACTGACAATAAGACTATTAATAAAATTCCGGTTGTATGTGTAAACATTTTCATTAAAATGGGAAAAATCAACTTTTTGTTATTACATTTGCAACGATCGACTAAAATTTCATTGTGAAAAACAAATACTTTTTATTCGCCGTTTTTGTCGGATGCATGGCCGGGCTGTTTTTCTTAAAGCCTGTAAAAGTCATTGCCGCGCCCGTAGCGGAAAAAACGGATTTGGAGATTTGTTGCTTCACCGATACGGATAAATCTGCGGCTATTCTTTGCGAACCGACAACCGTTAATTTCTCGGCCCGAACCGTAACCGTTTCATGTCACGACAATGCCAAAAATCATGAAAGGTTGTTCAAAAACAAATTGTCGCTCAAAAAAAACTTCAGAATTGAACTTTCCGTCGAAAATTACATATTTTTCACGGAATCACTGACATACTACCACAGCAATCTCACCAAACTGAGAAGATTGAACATTTAACGATACAACCGCTTTAGAAAAGCCATCGGTTGAGCCGACGGCAAGTTTTGTATTGTCCGCATCCGCGACAATCCGAAAAAACATCGATAATTTTATTTAAGTATCGACCTTATGTTGTCGATATAACATTCAAAAACAAAAGAAATGAATTTATTTATCATGGCGGGAATGGTCGGCCCTTGGCAGGTCGTTATCATTGTCGTTGCTTTCCTCTTTTTTTTCGGGGGAAAGAAAATACCCGAACTGATGAAAGGTTTGGGCCAAGGAATGAAAGAATTTAAAAAAGCCGCTTCGGATTTAAATTCGGAAATAAATTCCGATAACGAAGAAAAGGTTGACACAAAAGAAATCGGAAAAGGAGCGTGATTGAACCGATTTCGCGTTCACAACCGAATATGATTTGTTCGGCAAAATAACAGGGGCGCCACATGCAAGCGACGGTAACTTTGGCAAACCGGGACATTTTGTCAAAGGTGGCGCCCTTTTTATTTCATCCGCACCTATCATCCGGAATGGAAGATCAAAAATAGAAAATCGAAATCAAATTTAAAATTTTCATAATTTAAAATCATCATGTCACACCAAAGTAAGATTAAAGAATTGATCTACCTCCGGGTCAAAGCCCAAC
>JAVBNP010000293.1:0-9778 GCA_031551455.1 Bacteroidales bacterium
CGTCCCGTTACATAATAAATATACCCCAATTGTTCGGTATTTGCCGGAGTATGTTGAAAAACCGCTTGCAAAACGCCCCCGAATCGCGGAGCAAAATCACGCGCCGAAGCTTTCAAATAACGGTATATGCCGAGTCCGTATCCGACTTTCCACAGGCCGTGTTGATAATTATCTTCGGTTGCCGAGTAAAGATAGTCGGTGTTGTACGTGAATTTCACCTGCGGTACCACGCCCGTGATATAACGATTGCGCGTTAAGACGAAAGGAACGTACGTTCGTGCGCCGATTTCCGTATTTCTTCCTTGCGGATTAAATTTCAGATGTCCGTCGTTCGGCGGTCCGATCACGGGCTTTTGTCCGCCGTAATCAACCGTAACATCAACGATTGGATATAATCCGCGATAAGAAATATCGGCGTGAAACGCATTATATCCGCGCCACGAATATCCGACCGACGATACCATGTTGCCCGACAAATCCTGCGACAACAACACCAATCCCGGATAAAATTCCGTCGACATAACATCATTCGGATCAACCTTGTAATACAACGGTGCCCAACTGTGCACGTTGAACAGATTTGCCCATTTTCGATAAGGTTTTATCCGATATGCCGTATTGGGAATGATGCTATCCTGCATGTTGAAATTTTCCTGCTTAGCAAGGGTTTCGTAAAGTTTCAACGAGCCGTCGGACAATCGATCGACGGGGGGTCCGTCGACGATATCGAGTTTTGTTTCGACAAGATTATAACCGTTCGGAGAATATTCGGCGTAGAGCATCCTATCGCCCGAGTCATCGGGTTGCGGGTCGAAAGCGCCGAAACGCGACGAGGTAACTTGTACTACCTTCCCCGTGCCATAATCTGCAGCATATATGTTGGTGATGCCGTTGTAATATCCCGTAAAGAGAACGTGTTGCCCGGCATCGACGGGATACGATATGTCGTCGTAAGTCGGAGGCAATACGGTTGTAAACAATCCCGAAACGATATCGTATTTTGCGACGGATTTACCGTTTTTGTCGTTGACGATGAGCAAAAGATATTTTCCGTCTTTCGACCATGACGGAGTTTGCAACAATGTATTGTCCGGTGCGGCGGTACGTTCTTTTTCCTTTCCGGAAACAACATCAAAAAAGACGAGAGCACTTTCGCCCGTTACGGATATTTCCACCGCCGCAATCGTCGATCCGTCGGGAGAAATCGAGGGCGCAAAAAGACGTGTCTTTCCGTGTAAGAGACGTTCCTTGCCCGTTCGCATATCGAACAACTTAATTACCGAATAGGATTGATTGGTCCAACGGATGTCTTGTACTTCTTCCGTCCAAGCCAAAAGGCCTCCGCCGTACGAAACACGTTCCGAATTAATGATTCCCGGCGTAAAGATCACTTGTTCATTACCTTTTTCATCCACTTTTACAAATCGGGCAATGTGTTCCATGCTTGTTCTCAGTGCCATAAAGTCGGAATCGTTTAAATATTGCGGGGAACGATAATTCGTATATATTTTCGTTTTGCGATGATTTAACGGCGCAACGGTATCGTATCCGGTTTGTTTTTCCTGTTCTTTCCAACGTAATGTAAGGTCGTCGAAAGCCGTTTGGTATAATTTCGGAGTTCCGTAACCGGTTTCCTTTTTCAATCCGAGTCGAAACGGATACAGAAAAAACAGAAAAGGTTCATGTGCCACGAAATCGATTGTCGTGCCGAAAGGGTTATGTTCGTAACGCTCACGTGTCCAAGCAACCATTTGGTAGCCGAGTTCGTAATGATTGGGCACATGGTCGCGATACGAACCGAAAAGCGCTTTATCATATGACTGATATTTTCCGGAAAGAGAAATGGTGCGCAAAGGCATTTCAAAAGCGGGATTACGTCCGCGTCCCGCATTGGATAATGCCGTTTCCGAGGCAACCGCATCGCCTTCGAGAAACCACTTGGGCAATAAACCGGCTACCGCGCCCACGCCCTGTTGTCCGATGGCAAATCCCAAGGCCTTGGTAAATCCTTGGTTAAGTTTATCGATTTGCACCACATGTCGGTATTCGTGTACGGCTAATTGTTCCAACCAGTTGTGCGCGTAGTTGTTTTGCGGAGGAGTGAGAAACCATTCGGAGCGTTTGGGCGCCCATGTCACAAAGCCATTGGAAATAACCGATCGATTATGCAGTACGACGGGGATTTTTTTCGGTTTTCGGTCAAGTGATTTTCCGTCCGCCTCGTATATGTATTCCAGCACGTTGGCGGCATGTTGTCCGTCTTTTTCGGCGCCGACGGGAAAAATGACGCGAAAATGTTCCGTATGTATTTGGCGTCGTCGAACAGATGGAGGTTCGGTTCCCGATTCGTAAAACTGCGCGCGAACATCGTTCTTCCACATTGAAAAAAGTAATATAACGGCAATAAAAAGGAAACGATATATCGGGGAAAAGTGCATGACGTAAGATACATGTAATCGGACCCTCACAAACAACAGCACAAAGAAACATATTGTTCTGCAATTAACGAAACAATATGTAATCTCACCAATCGGATTTGAAGTGATTTATCTGCCAAAATAAATTAAGTTAAACGATTGATAAAACATATAAATCCCGTTATTCGGTCCGAATTTTGTATCTTGCAAAGTTGCAGATAGAAGGTTTTTTGTAATTAATTATTGAATCTCAAATTGTTGAAATTCGAATTGTCTTTATGTCCGAACAGCGTCACGCCAACATCAATATAAAAAATAAGAAAGCATCGTTTGAATACGAGTTTCTGGAGAAATACATTGCGGGTATTCAATTGTCGGGTACGGAAATTAAATCCATCAGGCAAGGCAAAGCCAATTTGGTTGATGCGTATTGTTTTTTTCGCAACAACGAATTGTGGATACAGGGTATGCATATTGCCGAATATTGGTGGGGAACATGCAATAACCACGATCCCAAACGTGAACGAAAACTGTTGCTTTCGCGCAAGGAACTCAATAAATTGGAACGTAAATCACAAGATAAAGGATTAACCATCATTGCTATTCGTATGTTTATTAACGAACGCGGCTTTGAAAAATTGGAAATTGCTTTGGCGCGAGGCAAAAAGTCGTATGATAAGCGAGAGGATATCAAGCAAAAGGATGCAAAACGTGAATTGGACAGGTTACGGAAGAGATAACCGGTTTTGCTTATTCGAATGATGTGTTATGAATCTAATGATTCGATGAATATTTATTTGACAAATTAATTTTCTGATAATAAGATGTGTATAAAAGAACGATGCACTTATTCCATGTTTTTTTATTGTCGGTTTTTGTTTTTATAAAAAAGGCCTTACCTTTGCACCGCTTTTGTAAAAAATGATTCGCTAGCTCAGCAGGTAGAGCACATCCCTTTTAAGGATGGGGTCCTGGGTTCGAGCCCCAGGCGGATCACTGGAGTGTAAAAGTCAAAATAACTAAAGCCGTAAGTTTCAAAAACTTGCGGCTTTTTTCGTTGCAAAAAGCGACAAGAAAATGCCAGCAAAATGCCAATTTATGACAGGTTTTTTAACATAATTTGATATCTAACTTACACACTCCAAAATAGAGTCGGTGCCCTGTTTTATCGCCTATTTATTCAAACAAATCGGGATGAAATTTGTTATAGGTCATAATTTTACAAAACCAAATAGGTGAGCAATGAAAGCTAATCTCAAAAATTGTGGCAGTTTTGCAGCAGTAGGCATAATGCTTTCGGTGGGAACACTTGCTACACATCATGTAGATGCACAGCAAAATTCTAATTTGAAACCCAATATCGTTTTTATCCTTATGGATAATTTAGGCTATGGAGAAGTGGGTTGCTATGGCGGAGGTATTACACGTGGCGCTCCAACGCCTAATATTGACAGGTTGTCAACGATGGGGACCATGTTCACGGATTACAATGTCGAAGCACAATGTACACCGAGTCGGGCAGCATTAATGACGGGACGTTATTCCATTCGTTCGGGTACTCATACAGTCCCTATGGGTGGAGTTACTGACGGGTTGACCCAATGGGAGGTTACTATTGCCGAACTGCTTTCCGGTGTGGGGTATGCTACAGCTTGTTTCGGAAAGTGGCATTTGGGAAGCGAAAACGGGCGACTGCCAAATGACCAGGGATTCGACGAATGGTACGGTATTCCCAGAACGACCGATGAAGCTTTTTGGCCTTCAAGCCCTCAAGCCAAGGCCGAAAATATTCCGTTTACCCACATCATGGAAGGAAAGAAAGGTGAAAAAAGTAAGGAACTTGCTGTTTACGACTTGGAGCAACGCCGTTTGATTGATGAAGAAATAACCCGTCGAACAATTGATTTTATGCAACGCAGCGTACAATCGGGAAAACCGTTTTATACATACGTTCCTTATACATTGGTTCATTTCCCGACATTACCTAATCCGAAGTTTGCAGACAAAACAGGGTTTGGCAATTTTCCCGATGCTTTGGCCGAAATGGATGCACATATAGGTGAATTGGTGGATGCTGTTGACAAATTGGGGATAAAAGATAATACGATTATCATTTTCACAAGCGACAATGGTCCTGAAGCTACTTGGCCATGGCAAGGCTCGTCGGGCCCTTGGCGCGGATACTACTTCACCCATATGGAAGGTTCACTGCGTGTGCCGTTTATTATTCGTTGGCCAAACCGTGTTCCCGCAGGTCGTGTAAGTAATGAAATGGTGCACGAGGTGGATACATATACTTCATTGGCAAAAATTGCAGGGGCGCAAATTCCCCAAGACCGCCCGATTGATGGAGTTGATCAATCCGATTTCTTTTTGGGAAAATCCGAAAAATCAAATCGTGAAGGATTCCCTGTGTATGTATCAGATCGTTTGGAAGCTTTCAAATGGAAAAACTGGAAACTCGTTTTTTATGAGGAACAAAGAGATTGGTGGAGTCCACCTATAAAACTCGGCACGGTAAAAGTCTTTGACCTCATTACAGATCCGAAAGAAGAATACCCGCAGATTTCCAATCAGAATACATGGGTTACGATACCAATCGTAAAAATGCTTGTTGCGTTTGAGCAAAGTTTAAAAACATATCCGCCGATTGCACCGGGCACTCCCGATCCATACATGCCACAGGCTAAGGCGATGACACAAAAATCTATAAAATAAGGACTATGAACACAGCTGCAGTCAACCATATCATTATCAAAGCAGTAATTGTTTTGTTGCTATTCGGGAATGACATTTGCGGTTTTGCACAAATGAAAGGTGATCATTTATTGGGAGATTACGGATTGGCTGCGGGTACGCAACCTTTTCCGTCAATTGTTGCAGCACTTCCGATATACGGATACAATGCATCCGGATTGGTAAATGATGTCGGAAATACAATCGATAAAAGTCCCGATGTGAATGCTTTTTTATTGGGTGTAGGTGCCGGTATAGTAACAAAATTCAAGATATTGGGAGCAAACTATGGAGCCAGTCTTCTTTTTTGTTTTGCAAGTAATAAAATCGAAGGTAATACCGTTCAGTCCGGCAGTTCATTCGCGTTCAGCGACACTTACATTCAACCGTTACAATTGGGCTGGTATTTCAAACAGGTTGATGTTACAATAGGATATGGGTTGTACATGCCGACGGGAAGATATGAATTCGGGGGAGACAATAATAGCGGGATGGGAATGTGGACAAATGAGTTTTCGGCAGGTGGCACATGGTATCTTGGCAAAAAGAAATCTTTCAACATATCCTCCATCATATTCTATGAAACTCATAGTGATAAGAAAAATACGGATTTTAAAGTCGGTGATATTATTACTCTTGAAGGTGGATTGGCAAAAACTTTTGAAATCCCACTAAAAGGGGCATCCATTCCGATGGAAATCAATGTCGGGCCTGTTTATTATGCCCAATTTAAAGTAAGCGACGACTACATGCCTTTGGGAAATCAGGTTTTTACCGGAAATAAAGATCGTATATACGGATTGGGATTAGAAGGAAACATATTATACCCAAAAACGTTCACTTCGCTTTCCGTACGATGGCTCGGAGAATTAGGTGCAAGAAATCGTTTTGAAGGAAATACATTTTTAATCACTATCGGGCAGGCAATTAGGGTATTGTAAGTCGCTGAAAACAATCGGGTATTTCTACTTGTCGAAAATAAGCAGCATACTTTTTTCTCGGTGGATCACAAAGCCCGAAAAATAAATTGAGGACAAAAAGACAAAACCATCCGGATTAAATATTTAGGTAGCTTTTTTGTTTGTGCCGGTTCTCCTGTCACTGACTGTTACCTGTTTACTTTACGTGCTATTGGAGAACCATTTTCAATCAACACTTCCCAAATTCACATTATTCAGTGTAGTGTTTGTTGTTCTGCTGTGGCTTCTATATCAGGTTCAATATTTATTCCTTCGAATCAAATTTGTCCGCAACCGGATTGCATTTATCTCATTGACGCATGATAGGTTTTTGGGGAAAGGTATCCAATCCGATATAGGAAAAGGGATTGTTTTTTACGGTAGTTTTACTCCACCTGTACCCCATTATCCGGTATGTGCAACTTGTCGTCTATCTTGCACATCATATGTGCCATTGATGCAGTGTTTGGCCGTAAGCAGATTAACGATGTTTTTCGGCAATTTCCCTGACCACCTCAACAAACCGTTCCGGCTCCTCCATATTGGGCGAGTGAGCAGACTGCTCAAAAGTATAAAATGCTTTTTCCGGGGCGTTGATCGAATCCAAGTATTCTTTGGCCAGTTTATAAGAAACTTGGTAATCATATTTGCCTTGAACTATATAGACAGGTATCTCGAAAACGGTTGATGTTTCAAAAAGATTGTCTTCAATAATTTTATGAAACAGGTGATCGAGTGACAATAGCGTTCCTTGCAGATAATTCATTTTATCGCTCAACGTATATCCCCGATAATAGAGCACGTCGGCAGCAACATCAAACATCGATATGTCCTTATGTTTTATTCCGACACCGTATTTGTTCATGGCGTTAGTGCGTACCTTGAGCAAATACTCATTTGACGGGAAATCATCGGCATACGGGTCATACTTTTCAAATGCTTTCACTGTTTTCATATCGCTAACCCTGCGTGCTTCGGCGACAATGTAGTCGTATGCCAACCGTTCCGACTCCAATTGATAGCAAACCTGGCCGATACCAATGTAAGCATGGTATAATTCCGGATACTTTTCTATGGTCTTGATGCCGAGATAGGAACCCCATGAATGCCCCATCAAGTATACTTTATCCGTATCATACCAATTGCGAAGCGAATCGGCCATCCGACGGGTATCTTCAACAAATTGTGCAGTGGTCATGGTTGTCGGATCGGTATCACTGCTGAAAGTCATTCCTGCTCCCCGCTGCTCCCAATAACAAATGGTGAAATACTTTTCAAGTTCGGTATTTTTAATCATCGGCAGTTCGGGGCTTCCCGGCCCGCCATGCAAATAGAGAATTACGGGATTGCTCTTATTTTCACCCCGAATAAAATATCCCTGTTTTATGCCGCCGATTTCCACCCAACCTTTCTCTGATATTTTTGTTCCGCCTTCGGGCGTGTTGCCGCTATACAGCCATATTGAGAGTATCCATATAACGACCAAACCCAATAAACCGCCAAGCAACCAAAGTATTGTTTTTAGAATTTTCTTTATCATTTTGCTGTTTTCTTTGATCGTGACACAAACCACTAAGCAAAAGTAAATAAAAATCGGTTGCCGGAGAGGAGCCGAAAGAGAAGTTGTCATATTTAGGCTAAAACCCGGCAGATTGACTTTCACCCGAAAATTTCCGGATTTCTTGAATTTGTACCGTAGGAATAGACAACAGGCTATAACCGTAACCGGTAAATTGCATCATTTCCCGAACATCCCCTTTGCACAAATATGTTCAAGGCTTTTTTATCCAAAGGAAGCGTTAACGGACTTTCTTTATTAAAATCGATCCATTCCGATTTTTCAATATCCGGAATATTTATATGTAAGTCGGATATATTAAGTATTTTAACAACGTAGTATACAATAAATAATTGCTTGTTCTCTTTTACTAAAGGTTCGATAAATTCTTCCTGAGTATAAAGATGCTCAATAATCTCAATAGTAACATTTAACTCCTCTTTAAATTCTCTTTTGAGGCATTCGATTGTACTTTCACCAAATTCAAGCCCGCCACCGGGAAGTTTGCATAACTTTTTTCCTGCGTAATTATTTTCATGTAATACCAAGAACTTATCCTCATTCACACAAATTGCATACACTCTGATATTAAACCCGGTCAATTTATCCATATTGTTAACCTCCATAACAAGTCTGTTTTATCAAGCAAATAAATCCATGTTTCTATAATGCGATTTCATAAATTCTTGATTCTTCTCCCCAAGGATGGTAACCTTGCCCGATATATCGAAATCCGTATTTCTCGTAATATTCCGTGTGGTCTGTGCTCAAATACATGTTTTGAAATCCTCCGGCCTTGGCATCTTGTTTCGCTTTATCGATCAACAACCGTCCATAGGAATTTCCTCTTTGGTTTTCTTCGATATATAAAGCACACAGCCATGGATATAAATCCATCCTGCTTATAAAATCATTGGTGGTAAGACCGGCACACCCGATTATTTTTCCGTCACTTTCGAGAATATACCATTGCGGTAAAGGATTGTCCGTTGAGATACAATGTGTAATACAGTCTTCATAAACGATCCGCGGGGCAGACCATTTACTGCTGATATATTCAATTGTCTTGTCTTTATATTCAGGGGTTTCTCTGACTGATATTACTTTCATTTTTTAGATTGACTATTTTTTATCTGCTTGCGGTATTCCATCGATGATATTCCCGTAAACCGCTTAAAGTATCAACAAAGATACAACTGATCGGGTAAATTCAATTGAAATGCAACTTTTGTTACGTTTAGGTGCCGAGGAGTACAATAAGGTTTTTATTTACGTAGTATTCTGCACATAAAGTCATATTTTTGCAAAAAACCAAATATAGGTTAGTTGTTAAGGTCATCATCCGGTTATATTACCGCTTTTCCTATTGCCGTATAATTTTTATAAGTCCGTTTCACGAATTTATTTTTGTAATCTCGTCGAGAAAACTGCACCTTTAAAAAAGTTGCTGACATACTGTTGTCAAACAAGTGCAATATCTTTGTATTATCATTCAAATAAACATCATCATATGAAAGTTCAACCTTACTTGGTATTTAACGGTAATGCCGAAGAAGCTCTTAATTTTTACACCAATGTATTTAACGGAACCGCAGGCGGAATTCTCCGTTACGGAGATTGCCGTGATAGTTATGGAGATCTGGAAACTCTTGCCGGTTACGAGGAAAAATTAGTCCTTTCCGACCTTCATTTTAATGGTTGTACGATCGGTTTGGCAGATACGCTGCCGAGTATAAAAGCCGGTTTCGGTTCCGGGGGGCATGCTATCAAGATAGTTTGCGATACGGAGCAGCAACTTAAAGAGATATATGAAAAGCTGCCTGTCGGCGGACAAATACAATGTGAACTTTTTACACCCGGTTTTGCGAAACTGTATACCGAAATTACAGATAAATTCGGTGTACAATGGGCATTGTTATATGGAGAAGAGGTGTAAATTGTTATCATAAATCGGCTTGACCGCATGGATAAAAAGACAATAAAAGAACGTGCCGCATCTTTAGGGGCCGATCTTGTCGGAATTGCAGCAGTGGACAGGTTTGCGGGCTCTCCGCCGGGACATTCTCCTGCGGATAAGCTCCCCGGGTGTAAATCGGTCATTGTTTTGG
>JAVBNP010000006.1:0-71908 GCA_031551455.1 Bacteroidales bacterium
GTCCGTTTCCGCATGGCCGAACATCATGGTAGCTGATGTCGGTAAATTCATAGCGTGCGCTTCGCGCATTACATCCAACCATTGCTGCGTGTTGCATTTTGCGGGCGAAACAATTTTCCGCACACGGTCGGAAAGAATCTCGGCTCCGGCACCGGGAAGGCTGTCCAACCCGGCATCGACCAACGCCTCTAATGTTTTCCGATAACTTAATCCTTCTTTTTTTGCAACATAATGTACTTCGGGCGGACCCAATGCATGTAATTTCAATTCGGGATATCGGCTCTTCAGCCGACGAAACAAATCGGTATAAAAGCGTAAATCCGCGTCGGGATGCATGCCTCCTTGGAGTAACAACTGATTACCGTCCCGTGCAAACAATTCCTTGATTTTGATATCGTATTCTTCGTCGGTGGTGATGTATGCATCATCATCGGAACGTTTGCGGCAAAAATTGCAAAAACGGCATCGGGAAATGCACACATTGGTATAATTAACATTTCTGTCGATTTGCCAACTTACCGTGTTTCCGGGAACATGAATGCATCGCAAATCAAAGCCCAACTGCATTAATTCGGCTGTCGGGGCATGACGATACAAGTACAATCCTTCGTCGACGGAAAGGAATTGCAAATCCAATGCTTTACGATATACATCCGAAAGATTCATCAAACTATTTTTTCGACAAAAATAGTCGATATCGACCAACTTTTCAGCCGATATTTTTCAAAGAAACGTCGGAGCGTTACAACTTTCTGATTTTGATGTTGCGGAACCAAACGCGATCGCCGTGATCCTGCAACAGGACATGTCCTTTCGGGGCTTCGCCGAAATTTTGCATGTTTTTGTATTTGCTTTCGGCTACCATATTTTTATATTCGGCGCTTCCGCGTTCGTATTCCAAAACTTTTACATCGTTCAGCCAATGTTCGATTCGGTTTTTGTCGGCAACCACACGTCCCGTATTCCATTGCCCGATACCGTTAAAAGGTTTGTCTTTTGCCGGCGGCATCAAATCGTAAAGTGAGGCTAATGTTCGATTACCGTCTTTTCCCAATTTCGCGTCGGGATGCACTTCATCGTCCAAGATTTGATATTCCAGACCCACTGCTCCTTTACCGTATTCGTTTTCGGTAACATAATATTTCAACCCGCTGTTGGCGCCTTCCGAAAGTTTAAAATCGAATACGATTTCGAAATTATCAAATTGATCCGGCGTTATAATATCGCCGCCCCCGCCGCCTTCGTCTTTCGGGAGTACTTCCAGCGTACCGTCATCATTAATCAACCATCCGTGATCGGGAAATGTTTCTTTGCAGGCTCCTCGCCAACCGTTGGTTGTTTTACCGTCGAAAAGAGGTGTCCAACCCTTATCCGAATTTCCGGAACATCCGAAAAATAAAGCCGCAATGACGGCGTAAATAATTATGTGTTTCATTTTTACTGTTTATAATTTCAAAAATCGAACAATTACCGAGATTACCGAATCGATACCCGATTATCATCCCGGGCTGCAAAGATATCGTCACTACGTGACTTTATAGCCGACAAAACTGATGCTATTTATGCTTTTTTAAACAAAATCCCTCTTTTAACTCCATGGAAACAGGTGTGATTGCATTATTACCGAATTTGATTTCCGAAAAAGCGGTTTTATAATTCTTTTGAAAATCGCGAACTTCCGCATATAAATAATATTTTTTGTCGGGATTAACGGAAGACTTGGGAATTTCAACGGTAGATTTCAGACAATCATCAATATTAATGCTCCAAAGAGGAACGGTTCCGTTATACGGATACCCGACCTCAACTATTTGTAAACTGATATACGGCGGTTTTCTGTATAACGGGTCAACCAACGAATCATCAAAAAAGACATCGCCTGTTAAGTTAACCGCGACGACGTAATTTTTTTCAAAATTCGGATTATTTAATTTCAATTCTTTTACCGCACTTTTTGCATCAACAAACGTCATTTTGGGATCTTTACCGATCCATCGAAACCCGTAATCTTTACTGACAAAATTACCGGTATCGGCCACAAGAACAAGTTCTTTTTTTACATCATCAACGTAAATATCTTTTCCGACTTTTGCTCCATACTCCGGTAATAACCACCCGGCACCGGTCCATCGCTCGTTTCCTGATTTCCTGAAAACAAACGGATAACCTTCGGAAAGTGCAAATTGAATTTCACCTTCACCGGATTGCACTTTGATTGTCTTTTTAATCCGTGCTTCTTGAAACCCGACATTCGCGGAATACCAACTTTTGCCGGCGTCTGTTGATTTATACATCCCGATATTTGACCCGGCATAAACAATGTTCGGATTAACCGGGTCAACCGCCATACCTCTTACGAATTCACACGTAAGAGATTTGTCGAGTTCGAACCAATTTTCACCGCCATCGATGCTCTTCCAATTTGAATAATCCGACCCGGAGTAAAAAATATCCGGATTACTTTTATCAACGGCAAACCCGGAAATTAAATATGCGCCGTAATACGGCAGCCTGATTTGAGGCTTTAAACCATCACCAAGCGGAATCCAACTTTTTCCGAAATTAAATGTTTTAAATATTCCTTGGTGGTGTGTTGCAAGGTAAAAAATATTCGGGTCGCTTTGATGAAAATGAACGACATCCACTCTTCTGAAAATTCCCGAAATAAATTCGTGTTTCCATGTTTTTCCGCCATCATCGCTTCGATAAAATCCGGATTCCCACCTTGCACCGACAATAATGGTGTTGGGGTAAAACGGGCTGATTGCGATTTTCTGGAATCGGCCATATCTTCCAAATCCTCCAAACCTTCCGTATCCGGCAACGCTCTCATCTTGCGTCATGTTAAGTGAATCACGAAGGTATTTATTATGGTCGAAACAAAGAACCCATTTTTCCTTTTCAATGTTTTGATTTGAGTATATGCCTTCACCTGCAAGAATAAAGAGCCTTTTGGGGTTATTTTTGTCAATGGCAATATCATTGATGGTCACACCTTCCGGCCCGATTGATTTCCATGCTTCACCTTTATCCGTAGAAAGCAGAACTCCGCTTTTTTGACCGCCGGCAAATATTCGCTTCGGGTTTTGAGGATCCGGTATCACAACGTGAAAATTTTTATTCTCCGCCGCATCACATTTCAACACCCACGATTCAGCATAGTCTGTACTTTTAAAGAGACCTTGCCCGCGTGAAGCCGCATATACGATATTAGGTTCCGAATAATCAATCGAAACGCACTGAATGTAACTAATTGCCGGTTTATCTTGAGATTGAAGCGGTAAATAGAATAATAAAAGCAGAAAAAACGGACTGATAATTGTTTTTGTTTTCATTTTTGTTTGTTATTTTAGAAAAGACCTGTTAAAAATACATTCCGGTTGATAATCCAATCGATTGTACTATATGAGTGTTTTTTCGTAATCTGCCGGGAATAGGAAGATCTGTCTCTTTTTTGCTGAAGCAGTAAGCATATCTGAATTGAAAGAAAAGAATATTTCGTCCTTTAAAATGATAATGAACTCCGGGTATTATTTCAAATCCGAACATGGATTTTGCAGGGAAATCATTGGTTACTTGTGTAGAATAAGCCTGCTTTTCATTGGGATAGTAATTAATTATATCATCCCTTTTCCCGTTAGCCCAATAAGAAAAAACACCTCCGACAGCTATTGTCGGTTGCCATTTTTTTTTCGGATATTCATATTTCAATGCCAATCCGGTATTTAATATATTGCTTCGTATGCATACATCACCAATAAAAGGGATTTGAGTTTGAGTTTGATCTTGATAAGATCCTTTAATCCTGTATTGGGTATACAAAACTTGCAGTTGTAAAAATAATTTTTCATTAATCCAAGGCATCCAAAAATTCACATTGGCACCGATTGAAGCACTCATATCTTTCGAGAAATCATATTTATCATGATTATCTTTCAACTGAAATATTATTAAATCTCCTCCGATTACGGGACCTATCCGTGCAGCTATTAAAGGTTTTTTCCCTTCATAAACAATACACTCATTGCCATCCGTGCAGGTGTATTGATGGTAATCTTTAGCTATATTAATAAGTGACTTATGATCCAACTTTGACTTTTCAATCTCATTGTTCATCTCTCGGACATTCAGTGTGGCCTTGAGAACTCCTATGTAATAATTGTAGGTTTTAATCAGTCTTTTTCCCCCTATTTTTATTTCTTTTCTTTCTTTTTTCAGTTCAATGAGATTTCCGCCTTTTTCCAGATAATAATAATCCTTATTTGTATCACGATAATAATAGACATTGGCCATTCCGTTAACCAAATATTCAAAAAAGACCCAATGCGGATCGTCTTCGGTTCCAACATTTTTCGAAACATAAAATTTACCGGCAACAAAACGGTATGCCGCAATATCGTTCGGAGAATATTCCGTCGATTGATCGTTTTCTGCTTTTTTGAACAAACAAGTTTTCGAATTACGAATATCTCCCCGATAATCGACCCACCCGAATACGGTATCACCCTTATTCGTAATGATAAATCCTTTGTGAAAATCTCGTTGTGCCGTACAGCAAATACAATAAACCGACAAAAGGATAATAAGTAATTTTTTCTTCATCTCTTGTCAAATTTAAGTAGAACAAACCAATAATAATTGCTGCTAATGTAGTGACTTTTAAAAGAAATACAAAACATAAGCAAACAATAATAGTCTTTATTTTTCACGCGGTTAATTTTCTCATTATTACATTTTTAAAAACTTTTTTGTTTATGAATCAATGTACGATCGTCAATAGTAATCATCAATGATTATATATCTTTGCAATAAAACATACAAATTGTATTTATGCGCATTCTTCATACAGCCGATTGGCATCTCGGGAAACGATTGGGACAATTTGAACGCACCGAAGAACACCGGCGATTTTTGCACCGGTTGCTCGAGATTATCGACGAACATGCGATTGACGTGTTAATCGTTGCCGGCGATATTTTTGATGTAAGTAATCCTTCGAACGCTGCATTAAAACAATATTACGATTTTCTGGGCCAAATAAAAAACACTTGTTGTCGCAATGTGATTATCATAGGTGGAAATCATGATTCTGTAGCCGTTTTAAATGCGCCTCGTGATTTGTTGCGTTTTTTCGACATACATGTAATCGGCGGCGTTCCGGATAATTTCGAAGATCAGATCATTCCGATAAAAGATAAAACGGGAACTACAAAAATGATTGTCTGCGCCGTACCGTTCCTGCGCGATAAAGATATTCGCTTATCCGTTGCGGGTGAGTCGTCGGAAGAACGTGAACGACGTATCGGACAGGGAATCGAGACACATTATCGAAACTTTATTCCGTATATTTTGTCGTACAAGGAAAAAGGCATTCCTGTCATCGCCACGGGACACTTGTTTGCAGCCGGATCGCAAGCATCTTCCGCCGGCGAAAGAAATATTTATGTGGGTAATCTCGGACAAATATCGGGAAATGCATTTCCCGCGGAATTTGATTATGTGGCATTGGGCCATCTGCATCGCCCGCAAACGGTGAACAAAATGCCGCATGTTCGTTATTCGGGATCGCCCGTTCCGCTTGACTTTTCGGAAAATGAAGTTGAAAAAACGTTGGTCATTGTCGATTTTATTGAAGGAAAACCGATGCATATAAAAGAAATTCCGGTGCCCCTCGCACGACGATTGATTCGTATCAAAGGCGATCTCCAAAAGGTAAAAACCGAACTTTCCCTAATAACGCCCCGTACCGATGAATTGCCCGTTTGGGTGGAAATACTTGCGGAAACGAATGATTTTATTTATGATTTGGAGGAACAACTCCGTGCTTTGGAAATACCTTGCGTTGAAATTGTTTTTATTAAACAAATTCGCACGCAGGAATATCAAAGCATCAGCGAACAAACGGAAAAAATACTTTCCTTGAATGAATTAGACCCTTTGACGGTATTCGAAAAAAAGTGTGCAACGGAATCTATTGAAACTGAATATGAAGATTTGATGCAAACCTTTAAAGAAACATTGGAATTAATGAATACAACCAACGATATGTAATTCGGAAATAACAGAAAAATCTTATCACTTTACAATCGTTTCGAGAATACGAACATTTTTATCGTCAACGATTCCCGTTATTCCGGTTCAAGTCCCGAACTTATTACATATCTTTGCCGTTCTTTGTTTCAATTTATGGATTGGTTATACGAATTACTGTTTGGTGACGGTGTTGCCCATACCGTTCTGTTGCTTGCTTTTGTCATTGCAACGGGGATCATGTTGGGGAAAATTAAGATATTCGGCATATCGCTCGGTATGACATGGATACTTTTTGCAGGAATCGCCGTCAGTCACTTTGGATTTCGGGTAGAACATCATACCCTTCATTTTGTCAAAGAATTCGGGCTGATCCTTTTTGTATTTGCCGTCGGGTTACAGGTGGGACCCGGCTTTTTTGTCTCTTTCAAAAAAGGAGGCATCAAACTTAACATGTTGGCGATGGGTATTGTTTTATTGGGCGTTTTGACCACCGTTGTACTGCATTTTGTCACCGATGTCCCCATGCCTGCCATGGTCGGAATTTTGTCGGGAGCAGTAACCAACACGCCGGGACTCGGAGCGGCACAAGAAGCCAGCGCCGATATGCTTAACGGTCATGCCGATCCATCCATAGCGCTTGGTTATGCAGTAGCTTATCCGTTAGGTGTTGTGGGGATTATTTTATCCATTATCGGCATGCGTTATATTTTCCGAATCAATCTTGACGTGGAAACCAAAAAAATACAAGCCGAAAGCGATATTCAAAATAATTCGGCCGAAACGCTTTCGCTGATGGTCCGAAACCCTGCCGTTTTCGGATCGGATGTTAAGACCGTATCCGAATTGATCGGTCGTAAATTCGTGATATCTCGCGTTTGCCATGAGGACGGACATATTGAAATCGCTTCTTCCCAAACAATTCTCAACGAAGGCGACAAAGTGCTGGTGGTTACTTCGCCCGCCGAAGTAAAAGCAATTACGGCATTCATCGGGAAACCGATTGACATGAGTCCCGCCGACTGGAAAAAATTGGACAGCGCTTTGGTGTCGCGGCGTATTCTGATAACCCGACCGGATATTAACGGCAAAACACTCGGACAAATGAAACTTCGCGCGGCTTTCGGAATCAACATCACTCGGATCAATCGTTCGGGTATCGATTTGATTGCTCAGCCGGGATTACAATTGCAATTAGGTGATCGCGTGACGGTGGTCGGAAGCGAACAAGCGATTGCCGCCGTCGAAAAGGTGTTGGGTAACAAGATGCAACGTCTTAACGAGCCCAATTTGATCCCGATTTTTATCGGTATCTTCTTGGGAATACTGTTGGGCAGCATTCCGTTTGCTTTTCCCGGAATTCCGCAACCCGTAAAACTCGGTTTGGCAGGTGGTCCGCTGATTGTTGCCATTCTTGTCAGTGTGTTCGGGCCTCGATTGAAATTAGTCACTTATACCACCATGAGCGCCAATTTGATGCTTCGCGAACTCGGCATTTGCTTGTTCTTGGCTTGCGTGGGATTGGGCGCGGGCGAAAACTTTGTCAAAACAATCATCGAAGACGGCGGAGTGAAATGGATCGGCCTCGGTTTTATCATCACGGTATTACCCTTGATGATTATCGGAATTATCGGACGTGTCGCGTATAAAATGAATTATTACACATTGATGGGTTTGTTGGCGGGAAGCACCACCGACCCACCCGCTTTGGCGTATTCCGCCGCGGCTGCCGGTAACGATGCGCCTGCGGTAAGTTACGCCACAGTGTATCCGTTGACCATGTTTTTACGGGTACTATCGGCCCAACTGTTGATCCTTTTGTTTTGCTGACGGAAAACTCAATTACTTGTTTCCTCTCGCTTTCTCCAAAACCTTTGCAACGGCTTTCAATTGTTCCATTTGCGAAGGATTGATTTGTCCGTGGGCATTTACCTGTACGTCGAAACACATCACGCCTTCTTTTTCGAAAACTTTTTCGGCCCAATCAACAAGATCTTCCGTTTTGTGTTTCGTCCCCGGCCTTCCCCAATAGTCGCCTAAAAAGGTGAAATGAAACCATTGTATTCCCGGAGCAATCCACCGTCCGGAAGGTAATTCGTTGATGTCGTTTCGTTCACCGGCGGCGTAATCGTCGTAAGGCGAGTCGTATTGTATTGCGGCAACACCATAATTGTAACTGACAATGCTCTGCGGATTACCGGCTTTGGCCGCCAATGTATGCGTGCTGATATTATGTTCCAAACTCATGTCCGAACGAGTTTGAATAATCCCTCCCCGATCCCGATACATACCGTCAAACCACCATCCCGAAAGATCCTTTCCGTAACGCAACGACCATTCTTTGATGACCGATTCCCAAAGAGCTTGAGTGTATTGTGACGTGGGAGAATCCTTTCCATACGTGTATTTGAACTTTTCGCAAACGGCTTCGTTACTGATGGGCGGATTACCGGGCAGATAAAACATGAACCGAATACCTTTCGCCTTCAATGCCTTAATCAAGTCGGCAGGCAGGTCGCGTTTGCTGCAAAGATCTCCCGGATTTACGCCCGTTATTTGATCATAAGCCGAGTTGGGAGAATTATAATACCCGTCATTCTGTCCGAGTGCCCAAAGGACGTACTTTACGCCCGACGCTTCACATAAATCGGCAAACAAGTTGACATCAAATCCTTTGACAATCGCGTTCCACGCTTCCGAGCCGCCTTCTTTGATATATACCCCTTTAAGATAATGCACCATCAAACCCAATCCCGCATCTTTAAACCAATCCGTATTCGGATTTCCCTTGTCGGCGATCGGTTTTTTGCTCACAATTTCCGCCGAAGGATAATCTTTTCCTGTCAAAGATGCTTTGATTTCGCATTTCAGATACTTCCCTGCATAATCGGTTAACAAAACGATTTCGGGCGTGTGAATTCCCGGCAAAACCGTCCAATTATCGGAACCGGGATCGCCGATATACCATTGAAACGTTGTTTCTGTTCCGGGTACGGTATTAAATTTAACCCGCACGGTGTTTTTGGCATACAAGTCACCTTCAAATGAAAGATTGGTAACAACGGGGTTTTGACAAGAAACTGCAATTACCGAAAGAATGATATACAAACAAAGTTTTTTCATAACGTATGAAGTATTAAAATATTAAAATAACAAATTTATAATCAACTGTTTATTTGATTAATTTATCGCGAATATTTCATTACTTTTCCGACTTCAAAAGGTTACCGGATAACATGATTTTTCCCAAGTATATATTTCTTTTCGGCAAATCTTTGCGAATGTCGTCTGACAATTCCGCTGCCGGCGGATCGGTTTGTTTGTCGAAAGGAGTGGGATCAACCGTCAATGTTACCGTATGTTCTCCGTCTTCGAGTTCGGGCAACCAAAAATAGTGATAACGGTAATACGTGCAATATTTGTCGAAACGACGAATCGGTATCGGGGATTGATTGTCAATGCGTACGATAACACTACCCGTTCCGGGACCGATCACATCAAAAAAACCGATGCGCGTACCTTTGAAACGGACGGTTATTTGATCATCGGCTCCGGTTCCGCAAAAAAGTTCCGGTAATTCGGCTTTGAAACGATCGTATATTTCGTTGCCGGTGCCAAGTTGCTGCCAATTACCCGACATCTTTGCTTTCGTTACGGAATACCATCCGTATTTTTCGTAATTGTTTGGACTCAACGGTTTTCCCGGTTTTTTCCGAACGTGTTGTTTCATTCCCGACATGATGTCAAACGCGTCCGTTAGCGCTTGCGTGTATATCTCATGTCCTTCTCGCGTGGGATGTACTCCATCGTATGAAAAAATAATCTTATCGCCGTAATCCTTGCCCTTTTCTCCTTTTACGATCGTTTTTCCGGCAGCAACCGATTTTGCCAACGCAAAATCCAACGCGATGGAAGGTATCTTATAATAATCCGCCACTCGTTCCATGACGCGCGCCGAATACCAATGTCGGCCTTGCAGGTTGGTTGCCGTCATCCTATCGGTGGCGGTGTACAAGAAACAAATATCGGTTTTGGAATTTCGGTCCAGAATTTGACGCACAATCCCTTCCATGGCATCAATGATTTTTACGGAATCAATGCCGTCATCGTTCACGGCATATTCCACGAACACCAAATCGGGCTGGTGTGATAAAACATCATCTTCCGTGCGTACCGCACCGAGATCGGAACATGTACCGCCGATGGCAGCATTTATCATGGTAAAAGGAACACCGGGATACATTTCCCGAAACCGTTTTTCGGTCTGCACCCGATAACCGTATCCCGCATTGGTGATGCTTCCGCCGAAATAAACGACGGTTACGGGCTTTTTCTCTTTAACTTTGGTAAAGAAATTCGGTAATCCGTCGCGTACGGTCAATGTATTTTCGGGAACGGATTGTGCCAATGAAGTTATCGAGAAACAGCCGATCAACAAACATGTCGATAATGCGGCAATAATGCAAATATTAATTTTTTTCATAATCGAATAAATCCGTCGTACTATTATAACGTTTAAAGGATTTGTAAAAACGGAAAATACCTTGATGTACAATATTTCAAAAGATATCGATTATCGCAATATTTGCCGTTCATGTAAAATTCGAAATCGATTTCATCCCGGCGAAATCGATTTCGAAAATCCGAAGCCGTTGTCAGAACTTGAAATACTTTTCTCTGATGGGGATATTCAATAGAGCCGAAGCCGCGTTGTCGCCGATGAAGTCTTCCTTAACGGGGTCCCAGCTTAATTTCGATCCGATTTTTACCGCAATCAAACCCAGTTGACACATGGATATGGTACGATGTGCGGTTTCGAGCGGTTCTGCCGATTGTCTTTTTTCTTTGATTGCCAAAAGGAAATCGTCCTTATCGCTCAAATCGGATTTGAATGATTTTTCGTTACTCCCCAAAGGAGTACTTAATATCGCGTCGGACGAAGCCGAAAGTTTGTCGGGATATTCTATTTCCACCCAGCCGTTCGTGCCTTCAAAACGCACATAAGGACGTTCTATTTTGAAAAATACTTCCACGCCGTCGGCAAATTTGTAACGAATGTCAAAACGATTCATCGTATTCCACAAACCTTTGTCGAAATCGCCGTTTCCTTCTATTTCTATAGGGCCCGTGTACTCGCTGTTATTTCCCCATTGCACGATTCCGACCAAATGAGCTCCCCAGTTGGAAATCATACCATTGCAATAATCGCTCACGCGCATCCAACCCGGACGGCCGTATTTTTTTTGCGCATGTACGCGTTTTTCGGTGTAAGGCGCTTCCCAAGCAGGTCCCAACCAAAAATCATAATTCAACTCTTTGGGAACGGGCATCGTGAGTTGCGGCGGCAGCGGATCGCCGTTCAGTTCGGGAGGAACGGCAACATAAATTCTTTGTATTTTTCCGATACGACCGTTACGAATGACCTCGACGAATTGCTGCATCGCCGGGATCGTACGGAATTCGCTGTCGTTTCGCGTAATTACTTTCGATTTTTTGACTGCTTCCACCAATTTGCGGCCGTGCTCGATGCAGGTCGAAATAGGTTTTTCCAACGAGACGTGTTTTCCCGCGCGAACGGCGTCAATGGCCATCGGCACATGCCAATGGTCGGGCAACGACAACATGACGGCATCGATGCTTTTATCCTGCAACAATTTCCGATAGTCGGTGTATGCTTTGCAACCCTTATACGTTTTGCCCGATTCTTCGGTATAAAAATCATTTACTTGTTTTTGGGCGGCGTCCAATCTCCAAGTATCGATATCGCAAACGGCAACCACTTGCCCGTGCGGCGACTTCAACAATTGAGGAATATTCGGATTGACCATTTGACGACCGCATCCGATGCAGGCAACCGTAATCCGATTACTCGGCGCCGTTTTACCGAAAACCGTTGAGGGAACAACCGTCGGCATTAAAAAAGTTCCCGCGGCAAGCGCAGCGCTTTTTTTCAAAAATTCTCTTCGTTCATTCATGATATTATGTTTTGTATTATTCGATAAAATTCCCTTTCCTTTGTTTTCCCGAAGCCGGTTCAACAACACGACTCCCCCTCTCCATGTGGGAGAAGGGGTCGGGGGGAGAGGCGCTCATTTACGCATATTCATTCCAAGTTTCCCACATGGCCCAGAAATTTTCGGGCGGAACATCTTCTTGCACATTATGTACAGGCGCAAAAACAAAACCGCCGCCCGGCGCCATGATGTCGATGATGCGTCGCACCTCGTCGCGTACCTGTTCCGGTGTACCGTTATTCAATGTCGATTGCGTATCCACGCCGCCGCCCCAGAATGTGATATCTTTTCCGAAATCTTTCTTCAAACCTTTCAATTCCATATTTTTGGCGGTAAACTGCACCGGATTCAGAATATCCACGCCGGCATCTATCAAATCGGGAATAATGGGACGAATGGAACCGCAGCAATGCAGGAACACTTTTGCATGCGGCAACCTTTTTTTCACGTGCGTGAATAATGTTTTCATACGCGGAATGACGGTTGCACGAAGCAGATCCGGTTCCAAAATGGTTGCATCCTGCGAACCCAAATCATCGCATTCCGATATTACTTGTATTTTATGTTCGTTTCCCGTTTTTTTCGCCCAATCGATAATGGCGTCCCAATAATTGATTTTGTCTTCGAGAATAATATCGAATAAAGCATCCACGCCTTCGGGATCGATCATCGTGTCCAAAAACCAATTTTCATAACCGCGGATACGTAACGAATTTTCGGTAAATCCTGCCGTATTGCGGTCGGCAATGCAACAAGAATCGCCTACTTGAAGCACTTGCCAATCCATGCATTTCTCCAAATCCGCAATGTACGACTTCCAATCGGGTCGCGGCAACTTATGTAAATTACCCGAGATGGTTTCACAACCATCCAACGGCGAACCCACCAAGTTGAAATAAATATCTTTCCCTTCCTGATACGTCCATTTGCAACCGTAAAAATCGTACACGGTGGTGATGTTCCCCTCGACGATTTTATTCTTGTCGTATTCGAGTATGCGCGTGGCGCCGATACGACGTGTGTCCGATTTCAACTTCACCAGATTCTCTTCGATCGGGGTGATGATTTGTTGTATCGGATCGACCATTTCGGGATTGTAATCGATAGACAATCCTTTGAATTTCATCGCTTTTTGGTAAGCATTTTTAGTGATGGCCGTCACCGTGGTACCCGAAAGATCGTAAGGAACTCTGTCCGGTTCCTCATGATTCAGGGCTTTTGCAATTCTTTCTTTTCCGTTCATGATATATTTATATTTTGATGATGATGTGTTTCTTAATTATCGAATAAAAAATCGTTTATATTTTGATTGGTTTGATCTTCGGAAGCAACAATTGTATAACGGTTAAGGCTATGAAATAACCGAAAGCCGCTACCGTAAAAGGTATGATGTAGCCGTCCGTACCCGATCCTTGTAAAGCTGCGCCGATCAACAACGGGGCTATGAACCCGCCGACCGCTCCCGCAAATCCGCCCAATCCGGAAACGGATGCTGTAACTTTTTTCGGAAATACGTCGCTCATCAAGCTGAAAATATTGGCCGACCAACCGCAGTGTCCGCCTGCCGCAACGGCAATCAAGGCAACCGCGGTCCATACGCCTTCCGCGTGCGGAACGTACATTACGGGAAGAGCACATATCGCGCAAGCCAACATGCTCAATTTACGTCCTCTGTTCAAGTTATTCCCTTGTTTCAACAGCTTGGACGACAACCATCCCAAAAGAATTCCGCCACCCCACGATACCGAGTATACAGTAAAAAAAGGCAATCCTATTTGCGTTAGTTCCAACCCAAATTTGGCTTTTAGGAATTTTGCGCCCCAGAACAGATAAAACCACCAAATGGGATCGGCCATGAATTTTCCGACGAGAATGGCCCACGTGGCACGATAACTTAACAGTTTTGAGTAAGCAACCTTTTCCGTCGTCGATTCTTCCTTGTCGCTTAAAATGTAATCCAATTCGGCTTGGTTTACTTTTTTGCTTTGTTCGGGCACGGAATAAAATTTCCACCAAAGAATGATCCAGATGATTGCGATCGGAAAAGTCCAAACGAATGCAACACGCCAAGTCCCGAACGTCGCTACCAACAAAGGGATGATCAGCGGGGCCGTCATGCTGCCGACATTAGCGCCGCCGTTGAAAATACTCACCGCAAGCGCCCGTTCTTTTTTCGGAAACCATTGGGCTACCGTTTTATTTGCCGCGGGAAAACTGCCCGATTGTCCGATGGAAAGAGCAAACCGACTTACCGCCATTCCGATCCATGACGAAACCAGAGCATGCGCCAGTTGTGCAATACTCCATAACCCCATCGAAACGGCGTAACCTTTTTTCGTTCCCATACGGTCGACGATCCGACCCATGATGAGGAAACAGATGGCATAACCGATCATAAAAGCGGAAGTGACATATCCGTATTGTTTTTCCGTCCATTCTATCGGCAGGTACGGCGCCATGATCCCCAAAGCGCCACGGTCAATGTACAGCAATGTGGTGGCTATGAATAGTAAGGAGAGGATGAACCACCTGATTTTGGTTTTCTTTTGTTCCATTATTGGTTGTTTTTATGATTTTGTCGTATTAATAAATAACGATTAAAGGATTAGTATTTATTATTGATGATGCATAAAACAGACTGTTTATTCCTAATTTAAAAGAACATCGATCGGGTATTCGTTATTTCAAAGCTGTAACAACGCCTTTAAAATAACCCGCCGATTCGGCCACGATTCTCACCGTATCTTCTTTATTTTCGGTACCCGTTTCCATGCTGCATGCTCCGGCGTAACCTATTTTTTTCAAGGTACGTACCAGCAGCGGAATATCGATAACTCCTCGTCCGATAATGCAAATTTTTTCGCTTTTCCCGGCGCCCGTAGCATCGTTCAAATGCATATCGAACAAACGGTCGTGATAATTTTCAATGTCAGCAATCGGATTAAGTCCGTCACGTACGGTATGTCCGATATCCAGGCATAAACCGATGCGCGGATCGAGGTCTTTGATATATTTCATCACGTCGGTAGCATTGGGGTATAAATCTATGTCGGGTCCGTGGTTATGGATAGCATACCGGAAATCGTATTCCTTAACCTTTTTTTCCACATACGGCAACATTTCATGATTCGGAACGCCCACGATCAGTTTTACCCCAACTCGACGGGCATAATCGAAAGCGGCATCCGTTTCGGCTTCCGTTTTCATGTAGATGGGACCGGCCGCATAACCCGTGACGTTTTTGGCGGCAAGTTTGGCTTTAAAAGCGGCTATTTCTTCATCGGTACTTGTCATTGGCAAGTGAAAATCTTTGATGCACAAATAATGCAAGTCCAATTGCTGCAGAACTTCCAACGTTTCGTCGATGTCGAATTTTGCAAACGTATATCCGGCAACGGACAAATTAAACTTTGCATCCGGATCTTTTTGCGGGGCGGAGTTGGTACATGAATTTTGCCCCACAAGAAGCGGAACGGCACTTGCGGCGAGCAATCCCGCGCCGGCTTTTTTTACGAAATTTCTTCTCGTGGTCATTTTAATAGTGTTTTGATATGGTTATCGATAAGCTTTTTTCATGATTTGAACCGTTTCGTCGAACGAAAGCGTATAACGGTCGCGCGCAAAAAGTTTTCCCATGGTATCGTATGCTTTTTGGGCTAACGAGGGGATGTCTTCCACGCGGATGCCGTAATCGGACATTTTCAAATCGTCGACGCTACAAGAACGACGCAACTTTGCCAATGCGGTCACGAAAAGTTCTCCCCGTTTTTCGGGTGCCGTGTTTTCCGTATCTTCTCCCATAGCCTTTGCGAGATCGCCGAGCAATTCCGGAATTTTATCGGCAAAGAACGAGAAAAACGAATCGGACAACATGATCAGTCCCGCGCCGTGCGGCAAATCGGGGCTTACCGCACTCAACGCATGTTCCATGGAGTGATGGGAGGTGGTGGAAGAAATCGATTCCACCAAACCCGAAAGCGTATTGGCAAAAGCTACTTGCGTGCGGGCTTCCAAGTCGTTGCCGTTCGTTACCGCGCACGGTAAATATTTTGTTACCAATTCCGCACTCTTCAAGGCATACAAATTACTGATGGGGGTCGCGGCATTGGAAATATAACCTTCAACGGCATGAAACAATGCATCGAAACCCTGATAGGCAGTGAGTTTCGAGGGAACCGAAAGCATTAATTCGGGATCAACGATCGACAAGGTCGGGAAGGTATCCGGACGACCCAAGCCGATTTTTTCGTTGGTGTCTTCTCTGGTAATCACCGTCCACGGATCGGCTTCGGTACCGGTGCCGGCGGTTGTGGTAATGGCTATGATCGGCAAGGCTTTGTTCGGAGCGGTTTTCTTTCCGCCACTGCCCGCCGCGATATAATCCCAATAATCACCCGGATTGTGAACCATCAAAGCGATGCTTTTGGCCGAATCGATCGAGCTGCCTCCTCCGAGGCCGATCACGAAATCGCAGTTTTCTTTGCGCGCCAGTTCGGCGCCTTCGGCAACGTGCGGCAATATCGGATTTGCCAGTATTTTATCGAAAACGACGGCTTCAGTTTGGTTGTTTTCTTTCAACAACGCCAGTACTCGATCCAAATAACCGTTCGCTTTCATGGATTTTCCGGCCGATGTAACCACAAGGGCCTTTTTTCCGGGTAAAGGAATTTTACCTAATTCGTTCAATTTCCCGGGACCGAACAAAATTTTCGTCGGGATGAAATAAGTAAACTCGTTGTTCATGGTGATAAAATTTTTATTACGCGTTACCGTGCTTTTCGTTGTTATACGCAACTTGACGACATACGGTCGTCGAAAAAGCGAACCATCCGTCGGAATATGCTTGCGACATACGCCGACGGATGCGGTTCGAAACAAAATCGGATTTCCGAAATATTAACGGGTCCGATTAAAATCGTTCAATGCTTTGTAAAACGCATCGATGTTTTCGAAGCTTACATGCGGCGGAACGTCGCATCCCGACGAAAGAATATAATTTTTGTACTCCTTGGTGCGTTCCAGCAATTCGTAAACCGTTTTGTACAACTGGTCGGGAGTCATCATTTTGATCATACCCACGGGATCGACGTTACCCATGACAAGCAGGTTGCCGGGGCAAGCTTTCAACGCTTCGACCATATTGATGGCATTTCCGAAATGGTACGCATTTGCTCCCGTATAAAGCATGGCGTCGGTACATTGTCCCGTATTGCCGCAATTATGCAATACCACCATGAAACTGTCGTCTTGTACGACGGCAATCAATGTTTTCAGATATTCGGAAGAAAATTCCTTACAATCGTCGTTAGATAACAAGCCGGCAGCCGGTTCCGCAATCACCACACCGCTGCAACCGACACGTTTCAGCTCTTTACAATAAGCCGTGATAAATTGAGTACATTTATCCAACAACATTTTGATGGCATCGGGCTCGATGTAACATGCCGTCATGATTTCGGACATGTCGAATAAACGTCCGGCCAACGAGAACGGACCAATAACACCGGCTAACGTGGGTCTTCCCTTGATTTGCTCCACCACGAGCTTATTCGCTTTCAAATATTCGGGAACACGACCGGCGGTGAGGGCGGGAACTTTCAGTTTTTCTATTTCTTCGGCTGTGCTTACCAAACGACCCAAAATGTGGGGCATGTCGTTATCGGGAAATTCTATTTTGCAACCGAAAGCTTCCGCTTCCACGGTCAAATCCATGATTACCGTTGTTGCGGCCGACGGATATTTGTCGCTCAAGGCTTTGATGGCTTGTGCATGTACTTCTCCGCTTTTCACGGCATCGACCACCCGTTTGCCGATCATTTCGATACCCGGATGCGTCATGATCGGAATGGCGCTGCGTTTTTTATCCGCAACGATTTGCTCCATCCATTTTTTCATATTCATTGTTTCCATCTTCTGTTCTTTTTAAAAGGTTGCGATTAAGCGGTCAAACGATCCAAAATATCGACCAATGCCTGAGGTTCGGACGAATAATAATCCGCGCCGATTTTCTTGGCGAATTCGTTATTTAACGGAGCTCCGCCGATACAGGTAACAGCTTTCGGGAACTCGGCTTTGATCGCTTTGTTGATTTTTTCCATGTTCACCATGGTAGTGGTAAGAAGAGCCGACATGCCGACAAAGGCGTCGGGATTCTCTTTGATGGCGGCAATGAACTTTTCCGCCGAAACGTCCACACCGAGATCGATTACTTCGTAACCGTTGCCTTCAACGATCATGCTCACCAAATTTTTTCCGATATCGTGCAAATCGCCTTCTACCGTGCCGATGATGAATTTTCCTTTACGTTTTACCGATCCGTCGTTGAAGAATTTTTTCAAGTGGGCCATGGCTCCGCTCATGGCTTTGGCGCTCATCAACACTTGGGGCACGAAAACCTTATTTTCTCTGAACTTTACGCCCACTTTGCCCATACCTTCAATCAATCCGTGCGTAAGAATTTCGCCGGGACTAACGCCTTCGTTCAACGCTTGCACCGTAAGTTCGTCGGCGCCGGGTTGACCTTTCATGTCGGGGGGATAAGGAGAAGTTTGGTTGATCTTTCCGAATTCCACGCATTTCGCAATTTGTTCCAAAATACTACTCATAGTTCCAAAATTTAAATTCAATATTTATAATTCTTTTATTTTAATGTTTTTATATGACACTTTGTCGCCATGATCCTGTAACAGGATATAGCCTTCGGCAACTTCGCCGTATCCCGCTTTATCTTTGAATTTGGATTTTTGTACCAACGCCTTGAATTCGTCGCTGCCCAATACATAACTCAGCATTAATTCGCCGTTTAACCAATGTTCCACATGTCTGTCTTTGCTGACGATGCGACCACTGTTCCATTCGCCCGTGGGGTTGACTTTTTTTGTGTCCGGAGCTTCAATCAGTTCATATAAACCGCCCAATTTGCAACCTACTGGAATTTTATCCGTTTGGAAAATCGGATGTACTCCGTCGTCGATGATTTGATATTCCGGGCCGAAGACGTAAGCGCTGTTGGGATTTCCCAGCGATTCGTCCACGAAATATTTGATGCCGCTGTTGGCTCCCGGAGACATTTTGAAATCGAAAGTCAGATCGAAGTTTCCGTATTTTTTCACGGTAACCAAGTCGCCGCCGTTAGCCGATTCTCCTCCTTTGCTTTTTTCGACGATCAAACAACCGTCTTCAACTCGCCAACCATGTTTCGGCAGACTATCGGTATAAATACGACGCCAACCGTTCATGGTTTTTCCGTCGAAAAGAAGTTGCCAACCATCTTTTTTTTCTTTTTCGGTCAATTGATTGTCTGCCGAAGGCGAAGAACCTCCGCAGGAAAAAATAAATGCGCAACAGGCAATGAGAAAAGGGATTTGGATGATTTTCATGAGTTTGATTTTTTCGTTAACGGTATTAATTTCGAGATCTACTTGCAAATATAAGGTTATTGTTTTGAATATCGGCTACTACAATGAATTTCTGATAATGACTTTCGTCGGAATATTTTTTTGAACGAATTGTTGCGTTTCGACGAATTGTCGAATTTCGATTCCCATTTGTCTGAAATCGGTGCTCACGACGGTGATTCCGTTTCGGATGATTTCTTTCATCGGAGTTTCGTTATATGAGATAATCCCGATATCCGTTCCTATTTTATACCCCGCTTCCTCCGAAAATTTAACAACTTTAATTAAGTCGTTATCCGTTATTACCAAAAAAGCCGAACCTTTTCGAATCATCTCTTTTTCGACCACGGTTTCGGTTGATCTGTATATGCCTGCGGCATCGCACACTCGGGAAAACGAATCTTTGATTTCTTCGGGAAATCCTCTTCCGGGTGGAAATATCAACCGGAAACAATCGTATTTTTTTATCCGATCGCTTGCTTGCAATAATGCGTTTATCAATTCATCATCAAACCGTTGACTGATGTACGACGCATCGCTCAAAGCCGGTGGACGAATGATTTGCAACAATTTATGTTTGGGAATTTCGTTCAATACTTTTTTTACCGAAGGATGTTGAAAACAGGTAACAAGATACAGTCCGTATAATCCGACATGCTCCTTAATGACGGCGCGAAAAACGTCGGGATTGCAATGATGAAAAAACAAGTCCGTCCCGATATTTTTCGATTCGAGTCCCGAAATGATTTCTTTGTACAGAATTTCGTGATAGGAATCGAAAGAAGTCAAAAAAAGCATCACTTTTAACTGACGATCAACGCCCCTGTTTCCGACGAAATAACCTATTCTGTTTTTTGATTCGATGACTCCGTTTTTTTTCAGCTCATTCAATGCTTTCACGACCGTCATGCGGGCAAAACCGGTTTGGGCAATGATATAATTGACGGACGGCAACGGATCACCTCGTCGCAGTTTTTTTTCGGAAATCATTTGCACGATTCCGTCGATCACTTTCGTTTGCTTTGATTTATTGCCGCCGGCATTGAAAACACCACTCATGGCTGTTCTATATTTACCCATACAAATGTATTTATTGATTTGTTATATGATAAGCATTTAGAACAGAAAAGCTTCAAGTAGAACAGTAATTTGGAATGATTCCGGATAATAATATGTCACAAAGACACGAAGAAGATACAAAAATGAATCGAAATTTTATGTTTACGAGCAGGCTAACGCGTTATCCTTATTTGCGTTTTTCGAAAAGCATCGATAACGAAATGTGTATTGATGATTTCTGTTAAACAATTGTTTCAAGATATTATGATTTATTTTCTCACAAGGCAAAATCGAATCAAACAAATCGAACTCCGTAAAAAATCAACGGGAGCATTAAAATTGATCATACGATTTTTTATCAATTTTAATGCTCCAGAGAAGGATTTTGAACCAAATGTCGGCAGATCAATGATGATGTTCCGCTTCTTCCGAATCTTTTTGGGTTTTATGTACCGTTCCGTGCGGATGTTCCACCGGCGAATAAATCGAGTACAATTTCAACGGTTTATCGCCGATGTTGACGAGGTTGTGCCATTTCCCCGCGGGAACAAATACAGCAAAATCTTTGCCCGCCATTTCCGTGAAATCGAGAGCGTCTTCACTGTCCCCCATCATTACTTTTGCTTTACCGTCTTCGATCCGTAAAAACTGGTCGGTATCCGGATGGCGTTCCAAACCGACATCGCCTCCCACGGGAATGGACATCAAGGTTACCTGAATTTTCCCGCCTGTCCATAAGGCGGTTCTGAAATTGTCATTGGCGTCGGTGTAAGACTCGATATCCAATACGGTCGGCTCCGCACCGTAATCTTTCAACAGCACTTCCGTCTTCGCTATCTTTTCCTCACTTACGGCACTTTTGGGGTTTTGATGGCAAGAAGTTCCAAACAATCCGAAAAAAGGCAAACAGAGAACAAATAAAACCGATTTCTTTTTCATGGCTTGATGTATTAAAGGTTTATATAGTTATTAACAAACGAACACGCGAATCGGCACATCGAATAAGAATATTTTGTTGACAAAATATCGTTTTTTCCTTACATGCGTAAAAAGTTACCAATTATCAATATTTCGTCTTTATTCGGTTGTCTCTTTCCTTAACCCGTAAATAATTTTGTCAAATATAACGAATTAGATGTTCAATTCAAAGATCCGATTTCCAAAAACATAATGTTTTGCTGTCAGCATAATAAAGATAAGACTGTCCAAAAAGCTATTTTTATCTCGTCATTGCGAGCGGTAATGAAGAAATATCTTTGACTATTAGAAGATTACTTCGTCGTTCCTCCTCGCAATGACGTTCATTTCCGACTTTTTGAACAGTCGTATCACGTAAAAAATCAAATTTAAAATCCGACTGTCAGTTTAGCCATGAAATTGCGAAACGGTTGCGGGAAAAAATATTTTGCCGTCCACGCCTCACCAGCGTAATATCCTCTGTAAACCGACGCATTCGAGATATAATCCGCATTCCAAAGGTTGTAAACGGCCATTTGCAGCCCGACGTAATACTTTTTGAAATCGATTCGATATTGCGCCACGGCATTGTTGACAAAATATCCGTCCAATCGGCGACCGGCGTTCGACGTATTGTCATAATATTGTTTGCCGACATATTTTGCCGTCATGCTCACGGATAATCCCTTAATGATCTCATAAGAAACATCGGCCGATCCGACCCATTCGGGAGAGTAGGCCAAATCGGTTGTACCCAAATGCTCCTCGCGTTGGGGAAGATCGTCGTTGTTCTCATCTTTTACTTCCAAGTATGCCGTATAATCTTTGATCTTGTTGCGGCTGAATGCAATGTTTCCGTTAATTTCCAGCTTTCGTATCGGACGTATACCGAAAACAAGTTCAATACCCGCACGGTAACTTTCCGGAACATTTTCCATGAGCGCATAACCCGTATCGCTGAGTTTTCCGGTATTGACCAATTGATCGGTATAATACATGTAGAACAAATTGGCGCCGAATGACAGCATATTGTTTTTCAGCTCGTACCCTGCTTCAACATCATACAATGTTTCGGGTTTCGGGAAAGCCGTACCGCCGTATTTGAATGCATCTTTAATGTCGGCTCGCGTCGGCTCGCGTCGACCCACGGCAAACGAAGCATAGGCACGTTGTCCCGACGCGAAGGCAAAAGTGATTCCCGCTTTCGGATTGAAAAAATCGTAATCGTGCGTCTGAGTGAGGTCGCCGAAATCGTCGTCGGGTCCTTTCATGTCGTACCCGATGTGCCGCCATTGAACGTCTCCGAAGACATACCAACGCTTCGCGAGTTGTTGCGTTACCTTCAAGTAAGCGCCGAGATCGGTTTTATCGCCCGTGTTACGATACCATTCGTACCCGGCAGGGACGAGATCCCGATCTTGCGCCCAAATAATATCGCCGTAATGATCGTTGTCGAAATAACTTCCCGAAACGCCCAAGTGTGCGCGGGTTTTTTCCGTAACGTACGAAGCCGTTACCGTGCCTCCCCAAAGATGATTATCAAGCCACTTGCGGCGAACCAAATCGGTCGTATTTGAAGGCAACCCATAATCTTCCAATGCGGCGTCTTCCTTATACTGCTCATAATATCCTTTTCCTCGGACATAGTACAAAACCGTATTCAATTTAACATGATCGCTAAGTCGTTCTCCGTAATGAAGGTGAACATGTGCTTGGCGGTAATTGTCGGTTTCGTTGTCATAACGGACCAATTTACCTTCATTGTCGGTATAAAGTCCCGAAGGATTATAACGCCGATCGGTCGCCATTTTTTCCTCGGGAACACCGTCCCACGAAATGTCCGTGCATTGATCGCCGTAAAAAACATTCATTTTAACGGTGCGTTGTCCGGATGAATAACCGCCCGTGAAAAATACCGATTGCTGATCGGAGCCGCCATGTTCAATATATCCGTCGGTTCGTCCCAACGAATAACGAACATCCGCATTCCAACCGTTTTTGCTGCGCCCCGTCCCCGCGGCTGCATTCAGCTTAAACGTGTTGAAGGAACCGTAGGCCGCACCGATTTCACCGTACGGATCGATACTTGGTTGCGCCGTTTGCATGTTGAGCGTTGCCCCGAAAGCAGCCGTTCCGTTGGTTGACGTACCCACGCCCCGTTGTATCTGCAACGATTGCAACGACGATAATAAATCGGGCATGTTTACCCAAAACACGGATTGGCTTTCGCCGTCGTTTACCGGCACACCGTCGAAGGTCACGTTAATGCGCGTAGCGTCGCTTCCACGCACACGAAATGATTGATTCCCGATACCGGCGCCGTTTTCCGAAGTCATCACCAACGAAGGACTAAATCCGATGGCATTGGGGATTTCCGGTAATACCATTATTTTTTCGGCATCCGAAGCTTTAATATCGGTAAAAGTCGTCGGAGTACGACCATCGGCGCGCGTGGCCGAAATGACTACTTCCGACAGTTCCGCTTGCCGAATCGTATCGATCGGCTGTTTCGGAATTTGAGCATATATGCTCGAAACGCCGCATAATACTGCGGCAAATAAAATTTCCTTTTTCATCAAAACAAGGTTTATCGATCCATGTTTCGAACGTAAGATTTGAGGCCTCTATGAATTACCGATGAGGTAAACACCTAAAAACTTAACGCTCGAAGCGTGAATCGGGTTCAACAAAAAAGGGGATTGGTGAGATAAAAACGCGATGAAGAAAATTGCCCCGCGGCGGCAATCCTTATCCCTACGCCGGCATCAACCGGATCAGGTTCAATGGGTATGATCTCAGTCCGTTGCGTACGGACACCCCTAAAAGATTCGGCCGCAAAAGTAGTGTTTTTTACGGAATTCGACAAATTTTATTTGAATATTGATTTTGAGAAACGGATTTGCATAAATCCTTATCTACAAATTCACAAATAACGCAACAAACAAAAGGGCCACTCTTGCGAATGACCCTTTCCGGTATTACCTCTTATTTCTTACCTTTTACCTTATCAATGTTCCACCACAATTTGTCGCATTTGCGGTTTATCGTTCACTCCATCGTAAATATGCAAGTAGTAGATACCATTGGACAGGCTACTTACATCAAATTCCGTTTTTCCGCCTTTGGTCGTTTTACGGCGCAGCATATTGCCTTGCCCGTCGTACAACCGAATGTCGTAAGTGAGATCGGTTTTGAGTCGCTTGGCATCAAGAGTGGCTTGCTCGAGGGATTTGGCTTGAGCAATCGCTTCCCGATCCATTTCGATGTTGAGGATGTAGGAGGCCGGGTTGGGATAAAAGGACCAAAGAAGCGAATCATTGGGAGACACTGTTACATATTTTCTGACCGTGGAAGAAACGCCACATGCATTGCGCGCGTATACTTCTACCCACAGATTGCCGCTTGAGTTAAAAACGACATCGGCGTAATTCATCGTGCCAACGGTATAAGTTGCCACTACGCTGCTGAACGTATTATGTGTCCATGTAAACCAATAACCCGGTCGCGACGCTGCAACTCCGTATGTGTTGCGAACTCCGGCCATCGTTGTTGCAGGCCCGTCTATTGTGGCGCCAATAACCGGCGGACTATCCACGGACACATTGTATCTTGTCAATTCCGAACCGTTGAACCGAACGCTTACCCAACCCGGTTCGCTGGTGCCGGATCCCGTAACCGAAACGGTATTGGTCCCTTGACCGCTGGTAATTGTAATATTGGAACTACAACTCCAACTATAACCCGATTGCCAATTGGTGGCCGTGAAGGTGGCCGACAAACCGTAACAGACTTTGGAGTTGGAGGGGCCAGAGATGGTAGGGGTTCTTATATAAAACCGTAAATAAGTATTATCATAGGGTGTATCATATCGTTGATGTATCATTAAGGGTCCTTCTCCCCATTTTGACATATACCACCCTGGACGATTTATCGTTATACCCGAGTGATCATCGGGACCGGATACTGATTGGTTGCTGTAACCCCATGACACTTTTCCCGGATGAACTTCTTGCGGAACTAGAACATAGCTGGTATCTGTCATATATATATCTTCATCTGTTGTCCTATAATAACCGATCCATCGATTTTCTCCTCCCTCTGATACATGCCAAGCAAATCCATGACAATTATAGGTCCGGGTTGAGCTTATGTTAAAAATATCTGTTATGATAATCGCATTAGGGTACCTCGATTGCCAATATTGATCTGATGCCACTCTCACCGAATGACTTGTTTCTTCCCTAACATATGCTTCTACCGTATGTCCTTTAGGAGTAAGTACATCTCTTCTTGTATCTCCTGCTATAAGTTTGTTAATACAAGCAAAATTTGACAATGATAATATGGTTAATAGTAAATATATTTTCATGATTGTAAAATTTAGTGTTCCCAATTTGAAAAAATAACAATCCTTCTTTTTTCCATAACTTTATTAAATCCGTCCGAATTATCCGGTTTAAAATCATTACCGGCACAGTCAAATAAATAATATGCCCTACTCGCACTACGCATCGGACTTATGTCGGAAACAAAGATGTCTTCGCCTTTATACCTTACAAGCCAAATAGTACCCACATAAGGTATATCGGCATTTTTATCTTCTGTTTTTTGTATTAGTTCGGCCAACCAAGAAATATTTTGTTGCGGATTTTCAACCCCGCAAGCAATCATTTTTTCGGATTCCCGCCCACATGAAAACATAATGATACACAATAATATAATAATAAAATCATGACTTTTCATATTTCAGTTTTTTATCAATTGATAAGACAAACGATCTATTTCGTTAATCTGTTCGGCATCAGCACTACCCGAAAACAATACAGACTCTAAATGTTTACTTTGTAATGTTTTTACATTCGAGTCATTCATTTTTAAAATAATATGAGTCCTCGAAAACAAATTCGTTCGGAAGCCCAATCCTTGAAAATAAGTTGGTAATTCTTGCTTTTTTTCGTACCCTTGTACAAGGACTTTTAATATTTCTTTTTTTTCATCCATTGAAATGTTATCCTGCAACTCGAGGCGACATAATAAAACTTCCAACGTAGAGACTGAAATAATATATTCTCCTTTGACAAGATCCGTCGTTATGGAATTTAAAAGCGAACATTTCCGTAATTTGTCGACATAATGAGATGAAAGAATCGATGTCAAATCCTTTCTCCTAAAAAGTTCTCTAATCCCGTTAAAATCACGGAATAATTTATTGCAACCATCTGTATAACTATTGAATGCGTATATATCATATAATAATGGATATTGCAAACAAATATCCAATAAATCTTTTGTGGAAATGGTTAAAAGCAAGTTTTCAGGTATTTGGCAAGCCTCTGTTTTTTCCGTATTGCTTTTAAACTTTTCCCATTCTTCCATTCCCGGTTTTATCGGATAATCCCAAATCAATTTTTTTTCTTGTGCATTCGTTATATGAAAAAAGAAGACAAGGCATATAAAAATAAATTTTTTCATATCAATCGATTATTAAGTTAATAAATTTAATAATAACACTTTGGTTTTCTGCCCCCAATAAAAATTGAGAGCCTTCATTTTATGCCGTTTCTCGGCAAATATATATTTGGTTTCATATCATTCATAATTCGTTACAATTAGTTGCTGTAAATATAACAAATAAATATGATATTTTGATCAACAAAAACAGACTTTTTTTGCAAAAAATATCGTTTTTTTACGAAACAAATGCTCAACCTTTCAATAACCTTGTTTCCGATAATTTTCATTGAACCGGCTTCGAAAAAAATTACCTTTGTCGTTGTTAAAACATTTGTGATGAAACATCATTCAACAAGCATGAAAATCGAAAAAAAACGAAAAAGCGTTTTGCATACGCGTAATATCATGTTTTGCTTGATAATTTCGGCAGGTCTTTTTTCCGGTTGTTCCGAAAACAACCACATCCGACAACGGATGGAGGCATACAATATCGTTTGGACGGAACAATCCGCATCCTCTTTCCGATCGATGCCGTTGAGCGGAACGCGGGGTTACGGGGCCAACATCTGGGTGCAAAACAACGCGTTGTACGGTTATTTGGCCGGCAACGAAAGTTACGACGAAAACGGAGATCTGTTGAAACTCGGATGTTTCCGACTCGAACTCTCACCCAATCCTTTTCGTGAAGGAACCCGATTCGAACAAACGCTGGATCCGTATAACGGCCGCATACTTGTGAAAACGGAATCGACCGACGGAAACGAAGCGTGGTTGACGCTTTGGTACGATCAAACGTCTCCCGACTTGTATATTCGAACGGAAACCGGCCAAGAAACGGAATGTCGTCTTTCGTTGGCGACTTGGCGCACCAAAGTCGATACCGTTGCGTTGGACAATTGGGATCTCCCGACGGTGTCCGTCGTTCGGCCCGACAGTCTCGAAATTGATCCCGCAACCGTCATGTTATATCACCAAAACGACAATCGACGGTTGGAATTGACAACGATTCTCGAAAAGCAAAAAATGACAGAATATGCGTCGTTAGTGCCCGACGTAACCCGAGATCTGATTTTCGGATGTATCGCTGCGGGAGAGGATATGGTTTCCGTCGACACGAAAGAATCTTTTGACGGATTTTCATGGTCGGGAAAGGCGGTAAGTCTTCAATCGAACGGAAAGAAAAAGAACCGATTGATAACGATCCATTGTTCGACGGACGTACAAACCGATGCAGATGCTTGGATCCGACAAATGAAACAATCGGTCGGCGAAAGCCTGTGTCGCGCGGAAACTTCCGAACAACAAAGCATTAAACGGTGGAATGAATTTTGGGAACATGGTTACGTGTTCATCAATCCCGACGCGGGCTCGAAGGATGAAGGTTGGCAGGTCGGGCGCAATTATCAATTGTTCCGTTACATGCTGGCATGCAATGAAGGCGGAAAGCTGCCGCTGAAATTCAACGGGGGTATTTTTACCGTGGAGCCCGTCGATCAATCGCTCATCAAACATCTTCCGGCATACGACCCGTGGTGGCCCGACAAAAAAGCGACACCCGATTATCGGAAATGGGGTAATTTTTTCATGGCGCAAAACCAACGATTGGTCGGCTGGGCGGGACTCGTATCCGGCGATCGGAGTTTAATGGAGCCTTCCTTGAAATACTATACCGACCGCCTGAAACTTGCCGAAGCCCGCTCCCGTCGTTATTGGAATCACGGAGGCGCATCTTTCCCGGAATGCCTCTCTCCTTACGGTCTTCCGGTACAACGAATCGCCGCGGCCGACGGATCCATGTTATACGGACACCTGAACAACCATTATTCCATGCAAATCGAATTTGCATTTATGATGATTCAATATTGCCGATATTCCGACATCGACATTCGGAATTATCTTCCGTTCATCGAATCGGTGCTTCGCTTTTACGACGAACACTACCGCATGGAACACAAAAAACGAACGGGCAAAGAATTGGGCGAAGACGGATGTTTGGTGCTTTACCCGATGAACAGTTTGGAAGCGTTTGCCGATGTAACCGATCCCGTGGAAGTAATTGCCGGGATGCGGAAAGTTTGCGAAGAAATTTTACGGTTTAAAGGAAAAATTCCCGACGATACTCGGCAGTATGTCGAACAATTATCGAAAATCATTCCGGAAATCCCTTACGAAACACGAGACGGCGTTACCGTGATCGCTCCCGCCCGACAATACGAAAAATTTTTCAACGAATGGGAACTTCCCGAAATGTTTACTGTTTGGCCGTACGCAACGTTCGGAATCAATAACGCGGAGGCAACCCGAATTGCCGAAAACACTTGGGAACATGTTCCCGAAAAACGTCAAAACGCATTATCGTTTTGGAGTTGGATGTGTACACCGATATATGCCGCGTGCATGGGACGGGAAGCGGATGCCCGACGGTTGATTATCGAAAAAATGAGCGACAAAAATGCCAACGCCGATTTTCCGGCTTTTTTCGGACCGGGCCACGATTGGATCCCCGACTTTAATTGGGGTGCTTCCGGAATGATTGCTTTGCACAAAATGCTGGTAAATACCGCCGGGGATTCGACACTGTTGTTTTCGGCATGGCCGAAGGATTGGGATGTGGAATACAAACTATATCTGCCGAAAAACAAGTTTATTCGAGGCAAATACACGAAAGAAAAAACATCCGTTGTTACCGACGCTTCCGATGAGCATGCTTTTTTGATCCGAAATCCGGGTAACGCGGATGCAATTCCTTTTCGACCCGAAAAAGCGACACAATAAGTTGACATTTAAACAAACCTAACGTTTTATATATTTGTATGTATTGTTTTTCAAAATGTTACGACAATAATTCGGATTGAATTTGCACATAATAAAAAACGATTTTCAACATACGATGGTATGCAACGTCTTATTTTTGTGAAATAAATCGATCAAATAAATAACGATTTTTATCATTTCATTTACATGTCTATCATCTTTTTATCAACATAAAACCAAACAACCATGGCGGAAAGCAGAAAAGAATTCATCAAAAAAATAATCGCGGGAAGCATTACGGCATCTTTCTTTCCGCAAGTGATGATCGGGAACCGTCCCGCAGGACATTTCCGTAACGTATACGGTACCGGTGTAAACGAAGAAACCCCCATTCGAATAGGGCTTATCGGAAAAGGTACCATGGGAACGTCCGACACCGATACGGCATTACGGATTCCCGGAGTGAAGCTCGTCGCCGTGTGCGATTTGTATGATGCTCGTTTGCAAGAGGCAAAAACGGCTTGGGGAAACGATCTTTTCACAACGAAGGATTATACGGAAATACTTTCACGTCAAGACATTGATGCCGTCATTATTGCCACGCCCGATCATTGGCATCAACGAATAAGCATCGAAGCGTTAAACGCCGGAAAGCACGTATACTGCGAAAAACCGGCCATCCGAAAATTGAATGAGGCCGAAGATCTGATCAAAGCGCAACGGGCCTCCGGCCGTCTTTACCAAGTCGGAAGTCAAGGCATGGCTTCGTTGGGCAATCGCAAGGCTCGACAATTGGTGCAAAGCGGCATCATCGGAAAAGTTCATTTGATTGAAGGATTTTTTACGTCGGCGCCTCAACCGTTGAACGAATATCCCGTTCCCGACGACGCGTCCGAAAAAACCGTTTGGTGGAACCGATTTCTCGGGAATGCACCCAAAAGACCTTTCGATGCGCAACGGTTCTTTTATTGGCGAAATTGGAGCGATTACGGTACGGGCGTTGCGGGCGATCTGTTCGTTCATGTATTGGCAAGTTTACATTTTATCACGGACGCCGCAGGTCCCGAAAAAGTATATGCTACCGGCGGAATCGATTATTATTCCGACGGGAAAAGAGATATGCCCGACATTTTGCTCGGATATTCGGATTATCCCGATCGAAACAACATCGGCGCATTTAAGGTGTCGCTCGGCGTCAATTATTCCGACGGCATTTCCAAAAAATGGGGAAGCCTCGATTTTCGGATCATCGGCGATGCCGGGACCATTGAGGTAAAGTGGGATTCCGTTACGTTAAAAACATTAAAAGAAATTCCCGAAAACAAATTTACCGTATTGGACCCGTTGGGACAAGGCGTTGATCGGATCATTCGTCCGGGCGCAAAAGAATACGTTTTTCAAGCCGACGACGGTTATAAAGGCGGTCATTACGATCATTTCGAAAAATTTTTCAACGGCATTCGCAACAATGCCCCCATAGACGCGGATGTGCTCTTCGCCGTACGATCGGCCGCTCCCGCCTTGTTGTGTTACGAAAGCTATCTCAAAGACAGTCCGATTTTTTGGGATGCGGAAAAATTGAAAATCAAAAAATCGGCAAAAAAATAAACACAACAGCGATCGATATTCGCACATTCGTGAAAATCGTCCCTTACTCCCGCTTGACGACTTATTGAAGAATTGTCCGGGTTTGGTGTTTTTTCGGAATTTCGGCAGCATGTTTACCGGTCAACGTTATTATATCCGAAATCGACAGCCCCATTTTCCAAAAGTCCTTCAAAATATAGGGAAAAATGTCCAAATCCGAGGTGCGGTATCGCAACAACGTTTTCTTCCGGTAATTTCATTCTTTATGCCATTACTTTGATTTCGAAGAAATTCTTTTTCCGAACCACCGGAAAAACATGATCGCAACCAAAAGGGTACATGCCGCACCGATCGGATAACCGATGGTTGTCGATAATCCCAACATTTCGGGCGCCACCACGATATAGGTCGAAATCACCATTGTCATGAACAAGGCAGAAATTAACGTAACCCAATAAAATTTGTTTTCTTTGGCAAGATATACCGTTATTGTCCACAACGTTACCGTTGCCAACGTTTGGTTCGACCATGCAAAATATCGCCAAATAATGCCGAAATCGGCTTGCAAAAGAATTAATGCCATAACGAATAGAGGAATTGCGACTACAATTCGTCGATTGATCTCCTTCTGACCGTAATTGATAAAATCGGCCACAATGAGTCGCGCCGAACGAAAAGCTGTATCGCCCGAAGTAATCGGAGCGGCAATTACTCCGATAACGGCCAACAATCCGCCAACCGGACCTAACCACGAATCGGCAATTTCTTTGACCGCCACGGCTGCCGGGTTTTTCTCATGCGCTTGTACAAATTCATTTAATCCTCCCACCGATCCGAAAAAACTCATTGCAGCGGCAGCCCAAATCAGTGCTACCAAGGCTTCAGCAATCATCGCTCCGTAAAAGACGCGACGACCTTGACGTTCGTTTTTCAGACAACGCGCCATTAACGGCGATTGTGTGGCATGAAATCCCGAAACGGCGCCGCAGGCAATGGAAATGAAAAGCATCGGGAGAATCGGAAATTTATCCGGATTCGGATTCATATTATGCAGATTCGAAGGAATTGCCTCGGGTATCGGAGCCCCGTTCCAAATCAATGCACCGCCGATGCCCACTGCCATGAACAACATGGCAAATCCGAAAAACGGGTATATTTTACCGATGATTTTATCGATCGGAAGAAGCGTGGCAAGAATGTAGTAAATGAAAATGATGACACACCATACCGGAAAATTCAAATAATCGGGCGTCATGTCGGCCAACAATTCCGCGGGTCCCGAAACAAACACCGCACCAACCAAAACCATCAGCAGAACGGTAAAAGCACGCATAAATTGTTTGAATCCCTTACCCATATATTTACCCACAATTTCGGGAAGACTGATTCCTTTGTTTCGCAGCGATAACATCCCCGAAAAGTAATCGTGCACCGCGCCGCCAAAAATACTTCCGAATACGATCCACAAAAAAGCCACGGGGCCGTAAACCGCTCCCATGATCGCTCCGAAAATGGGCCCCAATCCTGCAATATTCAAAAACTGAATCAAGAAAATACGTCCCCATCCCATCGGGACGTAATCCACACCGTCGGTATGTTCGTAGGCCGGTGTCGGGCGATTAGGATCGACGCCGAATATTCGTTCGACCAATTTGCCGTAAAGGAAATATCCGACGATAAGAAGCGCAATGGAAACAATGAATGTAATCATGATTTCGAAAATTTTGATTTTGTGTGGTTAGCTCAAATCATCCGAGTTTTCCGCTTAATCGCTTATTGCGAAATTAATAATATCATCTGTATGCTTGTCAAGCGTATTTACCAGCGGAAGATTACAATTGGTATCGTTGAGCAAAATCGGTAGTCGCATACATCCGATGACAACTCCGTCCACAGAATAATTATCGATAATGCTCAATAATTTTTCAAGACTTGATTCTTTTATTATATTGAAATTAAGTTCTTTTGAGATTATATCATCAATAATGTCCTGTTCTTTCTCCGCTGGAACTTGCAATTCTATATGCTCGGTTTCGAACCGTTCTTGAAAATAAGTTGATTGCATGGTAAATTTTATACCCAACAATAATCCCTTCTTAATATTTAAACTTTGAGCACCCTTGACAGCACTGTCAAGGGAACTGATTATAGGAACATTTATTTTATTTCTGATTTCTTCGATCACTTTATGCGGTGAATTTGCAGCAAAAGCGATCAATTCCGCACCAGCCGATTCAAGATAGCGAGCTCCGTATAAAATGTAATCAATATAATCGGAAAGATCGTTTTTATCTTCGTATGATTTAAACTTACCGTGCGACAAACTGTATATGATTATTTCCGGGTAGTTTATATCATTAAAAATGCGGTTATATTTTTTCATTATCAAATCATAATACTGAATGGAAGTATTATAACTTATTCCGCCCAATAATCCGATTTTTTTCATTGACACAGATCTTTATGGTTTATTAATCTGCTTTTTGTTGTAAAATATTCCGAACGCGTGTACATCATTGTGTTTTTACAAAAATAACCGGTTTTCGATTACAAAAATTTAATGGATCGAAAGAATTTTTCTAAAATTAATCCTTAAAAACGTTGTTTCTTACATCTGTAGTAAATCGCACTTCAAAAAACAACTAACCCGGTGGTGGTCTTGCATCCGGCTAATTCCTATCGGGTTTTTGAAACCCGATAGGAATAACATTGTACCAAAATGTCTTGCGACAAATCAAAACTCCGCTCCGAGAAATTGCTCCTTCGGCAATTCCGCAAAAAACAGTTACCTTTGTTCTTTTTAACATCATCAAAAATCAATGGCACTTCAATGCGGTATCGTAGGGCTTCCCAATGTGGGCAAGTCCACCCTTTTTAATTGTTTGTCGAACGCCAAAGCTCAAGCGGCCAATTTTCCGTTCTGTACCATCGAACCTAATGTCGGTGTCATTACCGTACCCGACGGGCGTTTAATTAAGTTGGCCGAAATTGATAATCCGCCAAGCGTTATACCTGCAACGGTTGAAATCGTCGATATTGCCGGATTGGTGAAAGGTGCGAGCAAAGGCGAAGGTTTGGGTAACAAGTTTTTGGCCAACATTCGCGAAACCGACGCTATTCTGCACGTGTTACGTTGTTTCGAAGACGATAACGTGACCCATGTCGACGGTTCGATCGATCCCGTTCGCGATAAAGAAATCATCGATGCCGAATTGCAAATCAAAGACCTCGAAACGGTGGAAGCCCGTATCGGTAAAGTACAAAAGCAGGCGCAAACGGGCGGCGACAAAACAGCCAAACGGATATACGAAATTTTGGTGCAATACCGTGACGCTTTGCAACAAGGAAAATCGGCACGTACGGTGCAATTGGACAATAAAGACGATCGCAAGTTGGCGCGCGAGTTTTTTCTTTTGACAGACAAACCGGTGCTTTACGTCTGCAATGTCGACGAAACATCGGCCGTAAAAGGCAACAAGTACACGGAAGCCGTTCGCGAAGCAATTAAGGATGAAAATGCCGGATTATTGATCGTTGCCGCGAAAACGGAGGCCGAAATCGCCGAATTTGAAACGTACGAAGAACGACAAATGTTTCTCGAAGAAATGGGGTTGCAAGAATCGGGCGTGTCGCGGCTCATCAAATCGGCTTACGCTTTGCTCGATCTCGAAACTTATTTCACCACCGGCAAAGACGAATCGCGCGCATGGACGTTTGTCCGGGGAACCAAAGCGCCCCAAGCCGCAGGAATCATTCACACCGATTTCGAAAAAGGATTTATCCGCGCCGAAGTCATCAAATACGACGATTTCGTGCGACTTGGTTCCGAGGCTGCTTGCCGCGATTCCGGAAAAATTGCCGTCGAAGGAAAAGAATATGTCGTACAAGATGGCGATATCATGCATTTCCGATTCAACGTGTAAATCGATTGTCTATTGATGATCGACAATTTTTGATTGTTGTTTTATTTTCGGATTTTAAAGAAACATTCATGACTCGGGCAATCAAAAATCAAAAATCATTTATCGAAAATTATTTGAAACATCATCCGGCAGCCGCCGAATATCGATTCCTGTTCGACTGTTGCCGCGCTGCATTTTCGGGCAGTTCTGTTTCTTATCCGGAGAATGTTCGTCCGAAAGTATTCTTGGAAATCGTACAACATCACAAATTGATTCCGCAGCTGTATCCTATCCTGAAAGGGCATTGTGAAAATATTTCAAGCGATGTTTTACAAGGATTTCGGGAATTATTAAATCGACATAACTTACATATACTTAAATTATCCGGGGAATTGGTTCGGTTTTCCGAATTATTTTCGGCAGAAAACATTCCATGGCTTTCCGTCAAAGGCCCGGCATTGGCATTGCAACTTTACGGTGACATTACGACAAGACAAGCGGGCGATTTGGATATTTTGGTGAAAGACGATCATTGGGCGGATTCAATATCAATACTCACGCAAGAGGGATATGAGATGATGTTACCGGAAGGTATTCGAAAAGAAAAAAACGGGAAGAAAATTGGAAAACAAGTTAAAGATATCATGTTCCGACATCCCAAAAAAAAGATTCTTGTTGAATTGCATCGAAAAGTATCATACGATTGGTTAACGCCCGACGATATTACGTCCTTGCTTTGGGATCGCCCCGAAAAAATACGCATCGGCAATGAAGAAATTCCCGTACCAAATGCTGCAAATCATTTGACATTTCTTTACGAACACGGTAATCGGCACGGATGGTACCGTTTGGCTTGGTTGTGGGATATTGCTCTTGCCAGAACCGGCGGATTCGGAAAGGAATTAAAGCGTGCGGAATTTTCGAAAGAATTGAACCGGTGTTTCGCAACAGCCGATACGTTGTGCAACGAAATATTCGGTATCGACATTCTTCCCGAAAACAACAATTCGGAATATTTCCGCCCGATCAACACATTGGTTCATTTGGCGGAAAAAGCAATGCTGTATCCCGAAAAAACAAAATCAACAAAAATGGCTTTGTTACGGTTGCGATATATGTTGGTCTTTCGTCCCGGCGTTGCGGGAAAAATAAAAAGTCTGAAAAGATATTTCAAATAACTGTTTTTACCGATTCGCAATTGTGTCCTCGGTTATCCTATTGGGTTTTCAAAGCCCGATAGGATTTATTTGAATACAAGACCTATCGGGTTTTGAAAACCCAATAGGTCATCCGGAAAAGCAACAATTTGAACGGCAAAGTTCTCAACAAAGTAAAATGCAACCGCATCCGAACCGAACCCGTTAAAAAAGAATTATTTTTGTTCCGGTATTTGCCCGGAAATATTCCGTCGCATGTAAATTAAAATTCAGGCATCATGTCCGAAAACAACGAAAACATCAACCGACTTCACGAAAAGTTGGAATCGCTTTTGAAACGGCAAGAAGAATTTTCGAAAGAGATCAACGAGTTACGAGCCGAACTTTGCAAATTATCGTCCGAAAAACCAGACGAAGCGTCCGAGAAAGTAATCATCCAACCGGAAATAAAACCGATTGCGGCGAATATTCCGGTCGAAAAAGAAAAACCGATTGTTGTGTCTATCAATACCGATGGCCGCAGCCCGACAATATGGGACGCGGAACAACCCCGTCGTTCCTCCACTAAACCGAGTCAAAAATCAAATATCGAAAAATTTATCGGCGAAAATCTGATCAACAAAATCGGGATCATCATCACCGTTATCGGAGTGAGCATCGGCGTAAAATACGCCATTGACCACGAATTGATCAGTCCGTTGACGAGAATCGTGCTGGGTTATCTGTTCGGGCTGGGATTATTGGGATTCGCCGTAAAGTTGAAAAAGAACTACGAAGCATTCAGCTCCGTATTGTTAAGCGGAGCCGCGGCCGTACTCTATTTCATTACTTATGCCGCTTACGCGTTTTACGATCTGATTCCGCAACCGTTGGCATTTGCGTTGATGGTGATCTTTACCGCATTCACGGTAACGGCCGCTCTGCATTACAACCGACCCGTCATCGCGCACATCGGGTTGGTCGGAGCTTATGCGGTTCCGTTCCTGTTGAGTGACGACTCGGGCAGAGTATTGATTCTTTTTTCGTACATGACGTTCATCAACATCGGAATCCTCATCGTCGCCGTCAAAAAATACTGGAAATCGGTTTATTGCGCCTCGTTCGGGCTAACATGGGTCATTTATGCCGGATGGTATTTTGTAAGATACCGTCCCGACGAGCACTTCGGTTTGGCATTTACGTTCCTTTTCATCTTTTTTGTCGTGTTCTATGCGGCATTTCTGGCCTATAAAATTCGTAAAAACGAAAAGCTCGACCTCCTTTTGGTTATTTTGTTGCTGATCAATTCGTTTATCTTTTTCGGCATCGGTTATTCCCTTTTGGCCGATCGTCCGACGGGCGGACAATTGTTGGGGTTATTCACCCTCGGCAATGCCGTATTGCATTTTTTGGTATGCTTGGTCATATACAAGCAAAAACTTGCCGACAAAAACCTGTTTTACATCGTTTCGGGATTGGTGTTGGTGTTTATCACGATTGCGGTGCCGATACAGTTGAATGGCAATTGGGTGACACTTCTCTGGGCGGGCGAAGCAGCTTTGGTGTTTTGGATCGGAAGAACAAGAAACGTTCCCGTGTACGAGCGGCTTTCATATATTTTGATATTATTGGCATTCGGCAGTCTCGTTCATGATTGGACAAGTACTTACGGACATTATTATCCCGAAGCTCCCGAAACAAGCGTAACACCGTTCTTTAACGTCACATTCCTCACTTCGGTGCTGTTTACCGGCGTCTTGACATTTATTCTTCTTCTGAACAAGAATAAAAAGTATCTGTTGCCGGACTCAAAAAATATTCTCCCGACAATCGTATCTTTTATGATTCCGATCCTTCTGTTGATCGTTGCTTATTGTGCGATTCGTTTTGAAATTGCCGCTTATTGGGATCAATTGTATGCCGATTCGGCCGTTACGATAACCGCTGATGGAGACAATTATCCCGATCGTTATATGAATACCGATTTGATGAGATTCAAATTCGTTTGGATATTGAATTATTCGCTTTTGTTTCTTTCAATTCTTTCGTTCGTCAATTGCAAAAAAATAAAAAATCAATTGCTCGGATCGGTTACGTTAATTTTGAGTGTATTGGCCGTTCTCGTTTTCTTGACTTCGGGACTGTACATGTTCAGCGAACTGCGCGAAAGTTATTTGGAACAAACCCTTTCGCAATACTATCACCGAGGCGCTTTCAATATCGGAATTCGGTATGTTTCCTTTGCATTTTTGGCATTGATGTTGGCGACGTGTTATCAATGCATTAAACAAGGATTCATGAAGGCGAATCTCAAAACCGCATTCGATATTATTATCCATATAACGATTTTGTGGACGGCAAGCAGCGAATTGATTCATTGGATGGATATGACCGGTTCCGATGAATCGTATAAACTCGGATTGAGTATTTTTTGGGGAATTTACGCGCTGCTGTTGGTGGTGTTGGGAATTTGGAAAAAGAAAAAATACTTGCGCATCGGGGCCATCGTATTGTTTGGTATTACGTTGATCAAGTTGTTTTTCTACGACATATCGGATTTGAGCACCGTGGCGAAAACCATCGTATTTGTATCATTGGGAATATTGCTCCTGATCATTTCGTTCCTGTATAACAAATACAAACGCGTTATATTCGACGATCACGCAGACGCGGAAAAAGAAATAAACGAAAATCAATGAAATCATTCAAGTTATTCCCGGTCCTAATGTTGTTTTTCTGTGCGATTGCTTACGGACAACCGGGATCGTACGATCGAAAACGCGAATTGAAAAATGTGACGCCGGGCTGGCATTCGGTGATTTTACCAAACGACATTTTCGGAAAAACAGCATCCGATTTCTCGGATATTCGAATATTCGGAATCACTGCCGGAAACGACACGGTTGAAGTTCCTTACCTGGTTCGTTCCTCGGAAGGAGAAGTTATCGATAAAACGGTCGCATTTACCTTCATCAACACATCCCTAAACGAAATGGGATATTACTTTACGTTCGAAATGTCCGTACTGCAAGCGATTAATCGGATGGAACCGGAATTCGGGCAACGAAATTTCGATTGGAAAATAAAACTCGAAGGAAGTCACAACCAACGCGAGTGGTTTACCGTCGTCGATAATTACCGAATATTGTCGATCAGCAACGATTTGACCGATTTCCGATTCACCGAAATAACGTTCCCGACATCCAAATATCGTTTTTTCCGCCTGCTCGTTGAAAGCAAAGAGAAGCCCGATCTATTGTCGACAAAGATTTCGCAAACGGAAACAACCGTCGGCGTTTTCATCGATTATCCGGTCGAAAAATTACACATCAACGAGAACAAAAAAGCCCGACAAACCGAAGCGGAAATCTATTTACATAATCCCGTTCTCGTGAGTCGAATCCGTATCAATATTAAAGATACGATCGATTATTATCGACCGGTAACCGTACAATATCTTGTTGACAGCGTGAAAACGGAAAAAGGTTGGTTCTACAATTATGCTTCGTTGGCATCGGGAATCGTCAGTTCGAACGGCAAAAACGAATTGACGTTCACCCCGATCGTAGCGGAAAAATTAAAAATTCTGATTCTGAATCGTGACAATCAACCCGTAACGATTGAAAGTGTTGAAATAAAAGGATATGTTTACGAATTGACGGCGCGATTTACCGAAGAAGGGAAATATTGGTTGGCGTACGGCAATACCCGCGCGCGAAAACCGCAATACGACATCGAAAAGTTTACGGATAAAATACCCCGAGACATCACCGCATTGGAAACGGGCGACGAACAAATCGTACACCGTGCGGCAACGACCGACGTGAAACCTTTGTTTGAAAATAAAGCATGGTTGTGGGGTATCATGACGGTAATCATTTTGTTGCTCGGTTGGTTTACGTTGAAAATGATGAAAAAAATGTAAGAAACATTGTGAATTCACCGATAGTACCAAAACCGACGAAACGGGCGTTGTAAATTTTGTAAAAAACCCGTAGGTTTGCATTCCATCTTATCAATTTTAAAACAAACAAAATGAGCAAAGTTTTGATCATAGGAGCCGGCGGCGTGGGTACCGTGGTGGCTCACAAAATAGCTTCGGTTCCCGAAGTATTCGGCGAAATCATGTTAGCCAGCCGCACCAAATCAAAATGCGACACTATTGCAGCGGCAATCGGCGGCAATCGTGTGAAAACCGCACAAGTGGATGCCGACAACGTGTCGGAATTGGTGGTGCTTATTAACAGTTTCAAGCCCGATTTGGTGGTTAATGTGGCATTGCCTTATCAAGACCTTACCATCATGGATGCTTGTCTCGAAACGGGCGTCAGCTATTTGGACACGGCCAACTACGAACCGAAAGACGAAGCTAAGTTCGAATACAAATGGCAATGGGCCTATCAAGAGAAGTTTAAAAATGCGGGGCTGACCGCCATTCTCGGTTGCGGCTTCGATCCCGGCGTAACGAACGTGTATACCGCTTATGCCGCCAAACATCATTTCGACGAAATACATTATTTGGATATCGTCGATTGCAATGCGGGCGATCACGGACATCCTTTTGCCACGAATTTCAATCCCGAAATCAACATTCGCGAAGTAACGCAAAAAGGGAAATTTTGGGAAAACGGCAAATGGGTATATACCGAGCCGCACGAAATTCACAAGCCGTTGAAATATCCCGAAATAGGGCCCAAAGAGTCGTATTTGATTTATCACGAAGAACTCGAATCGCTGGTAAAAAACTTCCCGACCCTGAAACGCGCACGTTTTTGGATGACTTTCGGGCAAGAATATTTGACGCATCTTCGTGTGATTCAAAATATCGGTATGTCAAGCATCAAACCGGTGATGTATCAAGGTATGGAGATTGTGCCGATACAGTTTTTGAAAGCCGTTCTTCCTAACCCAGGCGACCTTGGTGAAAATTATACGGGATGGACGTCCATCGGGTGTCGCATTCGCGGGTTGAAAAACGGAAAGGAGCAAACCTATTATGTCTACAATAATTGCAGCCACGAAGCGGCATACAAAGAAACGGGAACCCAAGCGGTGAGTTACACCACCGGTGTTCCGGCCATGATCGGAGCCATGATGTACATGAAAGGTCTTTGGAAAAAGCCCGGCGTGTTCAACGTGGAACAATTCGATCCCGATCCGTTCATGGAACAGCTCAATATTCACGGTTTGCCGTGGAAAGAAGTTCACGGTGTCGATTTGGAACTTTAATAAAGTTACTATTAGTGAAAAAGACTTCAGAGAGTTTTGAACTCTCCGAAGTCTCGATTTTCCCTGTCGATACAATCGTAATTTTTTAAATATCAACAATTAAAATCGGGATGAGTATTCCCCGTTATCGTCGTGTTTACGAATCGTTGCGCAAACAGATTCTCGATGAAGTGTTTGCCGAGGGCGATCTGTTGCCGTCGGAAAACGAATTATGTGCGCAACACGGCGTAACGCGTCCGACCATTCGACATGCGTTGGATGCCTTGGTGAACGATGGTTTGATTGTGAAACACAAAGGCAAGGGAAGTATCGTTCGGCGCAATCCGAATGTGGTGGGCATTTTATCGCTTTCCGGAATTACATCGGCGGTGGGAAAGCATAACCTCAGAACCGAGATTATCGTTAAACCGCATATCGCAAAATGGCCCGAATCTTTTCCTTTTCGTTTGACTGAAACTGAACTGAAAGCCGGCTGTCTCTGCATGGAACGCTTACGCCGGGTCGCCGACAAAGCAATTTTCTACGAAAGAACATATTTACCGGCATCCTATTTTCCGCGATTTTCGCAGCGCAACATGGAGAACCGCTCGCTATTCGAAGTGTTGCGAAAAGTGTATCACGTGGAAATTAAAGGCGGTGAACAATTAATCAGAGCTATTCCCGCTGACGTGCAAATAAGTAGGTATTTCGGTGTTCCGCAAGGGCATCCCGTGTTATATTTGGAACGCAAATTCATCATCAACATTTCGAACATTCACATATATTCTTTCCTGTATTGCGATACGGAAGAACATGCGCTTTACGGAACTTTTTAACAATCAGTTTTAGGGGTTAATTGACCGTTAATCAATATTTTATTTCCCGACAACATGAAATTCATCATTCTTTTGTTTCTCGCGACATATTTCCCGTGTTGCACGAATATCGCACGTCCCGGCGCAATTCCGGAGGAACCGCCGCAAGATAATCCCGCATTATTTTACGTTCGCTTGAAAAGCAAAGCTGACAGCTTGAAACAATTCTGTACCAACAACAATCGGAACACGGACTACGGTATTCTCGTGGATATGTCCGTTCATTCGGGAAAAGAGAGACTGTTTGTTTGGAATTTCACCAATGATACAATCGTTTGGTCGGGATTATGTTGTCATGGTTACGGAAAAGGGAGTACCGAAGAAAAAATCGTTTTCGCTAACGAACCGGGAAGTTACTGCAGTTCATCGGGAAAATACAAAATCGGAAAGCGCGCTTACAGCAAATGGGGTATTCACGTTCATTACAAGTTACACGGCCTCGATCCGACCAACAGCAATGCATATGATCGGCAAATTGTACTGCATTCGCATTCATATGTCCCCGATGCGTCCATTTATCCGCACCATTTGATGTTGGGCTACAGTCAAGGATGCCCGGTAATTTCCGACTCGTTGATGAGGAATATTGATTCGTTGTTAAAAAAGACGGGTAAGTCCGTTATAATGTGGATTTATCAATAAAACAAATATTTAACTCGTTATATAAGGATCATAAAAATTTGGGGTCGCATATGAATATAAGTCATTGTTTATAGGTATTTTAAACTAACCAAAAATTATAAATTTGTCAAAACAATATTTTGACAAATCCATGTAGCATCATTTACTTAAATGTTTACTTTTAGTAGTACTATAAAACAATCACATTATCAATCAATAAAATTAAAATAAGATTGTGTAAAAAAGATATATCCATGCCTGCGGCTTGCATGATCGCCTATAACGAAATCGACAATATCAAACGAAAAAATGAAAACCAACAAAATAAATAAGGGAAGCAAAATACTCCCGACAATTACAACCGGTGAAAATCAGTTTTTGGAAAAGGTTTTTCGATAACGTATAATGAAATAGATATGTAACCCTACCGTCACTAATATTAACACAAATGTCAATCCGCCCGGTTGATGCCGTGAATAAATGGAAGTGCCGTATTTGCCGATAATAGTCGACAAAAGAAGAAAATCATTAATAGGTCTATGGATAGTTTTTTGAAATTCATTGTGTGAGTTTTATTTTCCCGCAGATAACGCAAATGATGCAGATAAAACCTAATAGGTTTTTATTACAAAAGAATTAACCGTGTATTTGGAGCAAAATCTACGAGGTTCCAAAAACCTCGCAGATTATACAAAAAGATCGGTTCGCTCGAATCGGGTAACGTTGAATAGACCGCGATCGCTTAATTTTAACTCTGGAATAACAAGCAATGCCATGAACGACAAGGTCATAAAAGGCGCCGTTAACACACATCCCATGTCTCGAGCCGCTGTATTGAGTGCTTCGTATTCGGCGGCAACTTCTTCTCCGGATGCGGATGACATTAATCCCGTAATATCTAACTTTAAGTCTATTAGATTTTTATTATATACAACTGCCAACCCGCCTTTTAAATCAATAATATGATTTATTGCTTTAACAATGGAATCATCATCACAACCAACCGCAATAATATGATGGCTGTCGTGAGCTACGGTGGAAACCAAGGCACCTTGTTTCAAACCGAATCCCCGAATAAATGCCACAGCGGGTTTTGCGGGTCGATAACGATTCAAAACAATAAGTTTTAACGTATCTGTTTCCTTATCGGATTCGACAACAGTTCCGGGGTTAACCGGACAAAAAATTTGGTGCGTGAGCAAATCGCCGTTTACGGCTTGTATTACTTTCATTGTATCGGATGTTGCCGTAACGGCGATATCCGATACCGAAATTTTGGCGGCGCCGAAATGCCCCGGAAAAGATGTTTTTAGATTTCGATTTGTTTCCGACCAAAAAATCAAATCCGACTTCTCTCCCGCCCTATCGTACACGCAATCGCCTCGCAGGAAACTTTTACGTACGGTAAAATTTTGCAAATCGTCGACAACGATAAAATCGGCAGAAGTGCCCGGTTGGACCATTCCCAAATCTATTTGATAATGCTGGACGGGATTCAGTGTAGCGGCACGTATCACCGAAAATAAATCCACTCCTTCGGCAACACCTTTCGCAAGCATCCGATTAATGTGTCCGCGAAGTAAATCGTCGGGATGAAAATCGTCCGTACAAAACATCACGCCGGCGGGATATCGATTAATCAACGGAATCAATGCATCAAAATCTTTTGCTGCACTTCCATTGCGAATCAAAATCTTCATTCCCGAACGAATCTTTTCTTCAGCTTCCTCCAACGTCGTACATTCATGATCGGTGGATATGATTGCCATGTCTTCCAAACTCCCGGCATGAACATATTTACGAAGTGCATCGCCCATAAGTCCGGGAGCATGTCCGTCAATCGGCTTCCCATATTTTCGGGCAACGGCAATTTTCGCCATCACTTCCGTATCGCCGTTTAACACTCCGGGGAAGTTCATCATTTCAGATAAATAATTTACTTTCTTATTTTGAAATAATTCGTTAATATCGTCAGCCGTTATACTAATTCCCGTTGATTCGAAAGATGTAGCGGGAACACAGGCGGGCGCTCCGAAAACAAAACGAAACGGAATACGCTCGGCATTTTCCAACATAAAATCAATTCCCTCAATACCCGAAACATTAGCAATTTCGTGCGGATCGGAAACCGCCGCCAATGTACCATGCCGCACTGCCAAACGTGCAAACTCCGACGGCAATAACATAGAGCTTTCAATATGAACATGCGCATCAACCAATCCGGGAAGAATAAAATAATCGAGAACCTTTGATAAGCGCTCTATCTTTTGTATGTGTGTGTCAAAATAAATACGACCGGGAAAAACTTCACCCTTTACAATATCTACAATATTGCCTTCAATTGCTTCCATATATTTCCTGCATTAAGATTGTTCCACGTGGAACATTTTGCTAAAACACGAAATGCATCCATAAGGCTACTATCTTCGATGTCGACCACTTCAATTTCATTTTTTAATTCGACAAATATTTGTTTTCTTTTATCGACTCAACCAAAAAGATGTTCCACGTGGAACATTACCTCCCAAAATGAACTAATAACACGTTAATATCGGAAGGTGAAACTCCGGGTATCCTTGAAGCATGACCGATAGTTTGCGGTTTAATTCGAGACAATTTAATGCGCGCTTCGGTCGACAAGGAATTAATTTTTCGGAAATCAAATCCCGAAGGAATTACAATATTTTCCAACCGTTCGAGTTTTTGAGCGTTTGCCTTTTCGCGCTCAATATACCCCGAGTACTTGATGCAAATTTCAGCTGCTTCCAAAATCTCATCCTTCCGGCTTGGAATGGAATCAAGCAATGTTATAAACTCGGGGATTCGCTCGGCTAACTCCTGTATGGCCACTTGCGGTCGCATCACCAAATCGACAAGTTTTACCGTTTGTCGGATGGGCGATGTTTCTGTTTCGGATAAATAATCATTGACAGAGTCGGGCGATATGCTGTATTTAGCAACAAAATCAATAATCTTGTCTCGATAATTGATTTTCTCTTGCAACAAGTCGTATCGTCGGTGCGATGCCAAGCCTAATTCATATGATAAGGGAGTAAGTCGCACATCGGCATCATCTTGTCGCAATAAAATACGATATTCGGCACGCGAAGTAAACATACGATATGGTTCGTCCACACCTTTGGATACCAAATCATCGATCAATACACCGATATATGCTTGGTCGCGTCGCAAAATAAATTCGGATTCGCTGCGAAGCTTTCGCACGGCATTAATTCCCGCCATTAATCCTTGGGCGGCAGCCTCTTCATAACCGGTCGTTCCATTGATTTGCCCGGCAAAATAAAGATTTTGTATCTGCTTCGTCTCTAACGTATGATACAATTGTGCGGGCGAAAAAAAATCATATTCGATGGCATATCCGGGACGAAACAGTTTCACGTTTTCTAAACCTTCGACATTCTTTAATGCTTCCCATTGAATGTTCCAAGGGAGCGACGAAGAAAATCCGTTAATATAATACTCGTCGGTATCGGTTCCTTCGGGTTCAAGAAAAAGATGGTGCGAATCCTTCGCGGCAAATGTAACGATTTTATCTTCGATACTCGGACAATAACGCGGCCCGATGCTTTGTATCGTTCCGTTGTACATGGGCGAATCGACAAATCCCCGTTCCAAAATCCGATGAACATCGGGATTGGTGTACGCAATGTAACAAGGACGTTGGCGTAATTCATTTTTAACATCGGGTAAATAGGAAAATTGATGAATGACCGAATCACCATCTTGTCGCTGCAATTTTTCGAAATTAATGCTTCGCCCTTCGATTCGTGCCGGAGTTCCGGTTTTCATCCGTCCGACTTCAAATCCGAGTTCGTGCAATTGTTCGGATAATCCTTTGGATGCCGGCTCGGCTACTCTCCCACCCTCCGTCTTCACACGTCCGACATGCATCAAACCGTTTAAAAAAGTTCCATTTGTGAGAATGATTGCTTGCGCACGAAACGTAACACCCAATCGAGTAACAACACCGCATGCAACACCATCCTCAATGACAAGCGAAATCACCCCGTCTTGCCAAATATCCAAATTCGGTGTCGATTCAAGCGTTCGCCTCCACTCCGCCGAAAATTTCATCCGGTCACATTGTGCTCGCGGGCTCCACATCGCCGGGCCTTTTGAAAGATTAAGCATTCGAAATTGGATGGTGGTACGATCGGTAACGATTCCCGAACGACCTCCGAGCGCGTCGATTTCGCGCACGATTTGTCCCTTGGCAATACCTCCCATTGCGGGATTGCATGACATTTGGGCAATCTTTTCCATATCGAACGTGATCAATAAAACCGATGCTCCCATACCTGCGGCGGCACAAGCAGCTTCACACCCGGCATGTCCGGCCCCGACAATTATAATATCATATTGCGGTAAATTCATCTTCAAACTAAATTCGGCAACAAAGATACCAAAAGATTGTTACAGGTATAAATCTCGAAAATCATCGTAGAATTTACGATCGGTCATCATCAATATTGAATGATCGGATTAAAGTAAAAACAGGGTGAACTTCGGTTAATTTAGATAATTTTCAACAAACAATCACCAAGCAAAGAGCATATCAAAACTATCGGTTCTTTGAAACGAACTTGCAAATTCAACGGAGTTGAATCCGGTATTTATCGGGTAAAGATTAACAAGACATTTATTATTTCACGATTTTACACGGTAATATTCACGCAATGTCCGTTTCGGGGTTGTTTTTTGGTATTTTATCAAATAAAATAAACAAAAATATCGATCGTCTATTCATCAATTTATACCTCAATTTCGAATTCCGAAAAAGATTAAAAATACAAAAGCGAATAAATTCGTTCATTTTTGTGGAGAATTTTTGGAAATAGTCTAATTAGTAAATATTTTTGCTCAATCATTTTTAAAGGAACTTAATTTTATCGATATGATAAACGTACTTCCGTTCGGAAAAAAAGTTGTCTTTATCGTTGCTGCCCTCATGCTTGCATGGGGTCAAACGATTTCGTACGCCCAAACATATTTTACTCCATCCAATCCGACCTGTACGCCCGGAACCATTACGCCGGGTATTTCGAATAATGAATTCAAAATAAGCATCAATTACGGAAGAGCGATGCAAATAAGTCCGTCTCCTACCGTAACTTTTACAGGTTTTTCGGGAACGGAAGAATCCGAAGTTTTTCCGAATGCCCCTCAATATTTTTGGTCCGACGGAAACAAAAAGCTCGATATCGTTTATGTTGTAGACCCGACCAAGCGAGTCAATCGATCCGGAATTACCGCAACCATAAACCCCATACAATCGAGTACGCCCGGATTATGGGCAAATCCCGCAGGGGTTACTTTTAATGTCGCACTCGGACAATCTACGGGAACAATAAGCTTTTCTCCGCAAAATATTAATATCAGTTCCGGTAGTCCGTTTACCATGACGGTAGATTATTCCGATCCTATGAATAACGAAGCCCCCGACGTTACTTTTCAACCGGATCTTATTGCCTCAAATATCCTTCAAGGAATGATGTATAGTTGGCAAACCAACAAACAGTGTATTATTTCATACACTGTAACCGATGACGGCAATAATCACGGAAGCATCGGCGTAACCATAGCGGCAACGGATGCCGGCGATGTTCCCGCCGCTAATGCAACCGGCTCGTTTCTCGTCGATTTCAAAAAGCCGGCCTGTACGGTAACCGCCGATCCCTCAAGCATCGGGCCCAACACAACCGCACTTACCATCACGTTGGTGTATGATGAAGAAATGGACGTCTCTCCCCCTTCCATCGCTTTTTCGAACGGATTCAATCCGACCCCTGCCGCCGGGACAGGTTGGTTGGTCAATAAAACAACATATGTAGCCAAATACACCATTACGTCAAGCAATTTAAATACGCAATCGGTAATTACCGTTGCCAATGCCAAGGATCTTGCGGGAAATATTCAAATTCAAAACAGTGACGCCATATTGACCATTGATCAACGTAAACCGCAAGTGAAAAGGGTTACCATGATACCGTCGAGCATTAATCGCGGCATCAGCACGGCAACATTAGAAGTGGAATTCGAAAATGCCGATGCCATGGCCACCGGAGATATACCAAGCATTATTTTTGCCCCCGATATGTCGACGGTATTGACCGGAGGACCGAGCAGTTGGAACGGAATGGTTTATTCGCGAGAATATATTATTAATACGTCCAACAACACAACCATGCAACCCAATGTAGCGGTTACGGTAAGCGGAGCAAAAGATAATAAGGGTACCATCATTGATCCAACAACCAAAACAAATGTTTTCAGTGTGGACATGACCGGTGTTACTTGTCGTTCGGTTGTGTTTGACCCCGCAAAATTACAATTGGGCGTTGCATCCATGAAAATGACAATCACATACGAAGCACCCATGCAGGCCGTAAATCCGACCATTGTTTTTGTTGATGCTCAGAATAATCCCATAACCGACGCCAACAATAACCTGTTTAATGCACCGTCATTTGTTTGGACATCAACGACCGTATGCGAGGTAACTTACCCCTTAAAACCGAATCCGCAATTGCAAATTCTTGATATACATGCGCGCATTACCGGAGCAAAACGGGCCTCCGACGGCAGTACGCAAGTTCCGTATCTGTCGACTTCGAGTTTCATGGCCGACTTGAAGGATTTGGGCGCCGTGGTAACGCCAAGCGCCGATCCCGTTAAATGTACCGATTCGGAACTTCAATTGCGTATTGCATTCAATCAAATAATGATCCCGACGGCCGAAAATATCAACATTGCCGATTTGCCCGATTACGATTATAAATATGATTTTTTACAATTCGAAAAAACCGAGTGGACGGACAACAGTACGGCAGTAGTTACTTATCGTGTGGAGGCCGATAAAAATTCCACGGGAAGCGTCAAAGTATGGGTTCACAATCTGCAAAATGCCGGAGGAAGAGCTTTCGATAAGGAATACGGTAATGTATTTTCTGCCGAATCGAATCCGCCGACCATCGACAATGCCATTTACACATCGCCCTTGTGCCACAATGACGCAACCGGCAGTATCAATTTGACCGTTTCGGGCGGAAATCCCGGATATACGTACGAATGGTCAAAAGACGGCGGAACGCCTGCTTTAGGCACACTACCGAATATTATCGATTTGGGTCCGGGACAATATATCGTTAAAGCATATGGTAGCGATCGTTGTTTTGCCTCTTCGTCGGGGGTACTCAATAATCCCGATGCCATTATTTTGACGACTGAGGTGGTTCAAAATGTCGTTCGAAAGGATGACGGTATCATTCAAATGACTGCGGAAGGCGGAACGCCCGATTACAGGTATTATGTTGACGGAACGCCGTATACCGACGGTCGTGTCGAAAATTTGAAGGTCGGAACTTACGCGCTTGCGGTAGTGGACGCCAATAGTTGTACGGCCACCGATCAAGCCGTAATTGCAGACCATCGAATTCCCACGGCGTTTACACCCAACGAAGACGGGTACAATGACATGTTCATGGAGGGAAATCGCGTAAAAATTTTCGATCGCAACGGAACCCTTTTACATGAAGGCGATAACGGATGGGACGGCAAATATAAAGGCCAAGTCATGCGTCCGGCCGTATATTTTTACATTGTCACGTTTCCCGACGGATCGATAAAGAAAGGAAGCGTACAAATATTCAAGAAATAAAATGCTCATGAGATATATTTCCCGCATCGTTATTTTTCTAATTGTCGGTCTCCTCGCCATCCCCGCATCGGGACAAAAAAAGGGTGAAACCGGTCAGGACTATTTCAAAAGACAGGAATATGCGCTTGCCGTAAAGGCATTTGAAAAAGAACTGAAAAAAGCTAAAAAGAAAAAATCGGAACAAGCCCGAGTCGAAGCGTACATCGGGATGTCGTATTATTACATGAACAAACCGCGAGAGGCATCAACAAGGTTGAAAAAGGGAATCGACCTCGGGTACAAAAAGGCCGATGCTTATGCCGTTTACGGTCTTTCATTGCAAAAACAGGAAAAATACACGGAAGCGCTCGAAGCATTTAATCAATGCATCAAAACGGACAGCAAATATCCCAACATCAATCTGTACATCCAATCATGCAATTATGCGATGGAACATCCCGAGCCGAATACCCAAATCGTATTGCGTTCGTCGAAAGTAAATACGGACGGCAGCGAGTACGGTATCTCGCCGGGTCCCGAAGGGGAAATTTTCTTTTCGCGTGCTCCCGTTAAAGGGCGCATCGATCCGCGAACGGGATTGGCGTATACCGACGTATATGTCTGCAAGCTTGACGGAAATGATCTTACGAAGCCCGAAAAGGAAAAAGCATTCATGAAAGCGTATTACAACACGGGCGTATTTTCGTATGATACACGTACCAAGAATATATACATGACCGTTTGCGACCCGAAAGGTAAATGCGGAATATATAAAAGCCCGTACAACCGAAACAAATGGGGCAAACCCGAACCGGTTCTCATTAACGATAAATATGACATGGTGCATCCTGCCGTCACCAACGACGGCAATCGGCTCTATTTTTCGTCCAATGCACCGGGCGGATTCGGCAAAACCGATATTTGGTACGTTGATCGTGTCTCCGATGACAAATGGAGCGATCCGATTAATGCGGGAAATAAAATTAACACTCCCGGGCGTGAAGAATTTCCATTTGCCGGCGAAAGCGGATTCCTTTATTTTGCTTCCGACGGTCATCCGGGATTCGGAGGATTGGATATTTTTTGGTCAACGGCTGAAGGAAACGCAATCGGTACGCCGCAAAATCTTGGACGTCCTTTCAACAGCGGAGCAGATGATTTTAACTTGACCACTACGGGCGACAAGGGCCTGCTTATCTCTTCGCGAAACATCAATACGGGCGATGATATTTACATTTTCGCGAAAGCGGATCTTACGAAAACCGAAATTGCGGAAGAGGAAGAAAAAGAAACCGAATCTGAACCGATTCCGGAAACAAAGCCCGAGCCGGTTATCGTGGAACAACCCGAACCCGAGCCGATTGTCGTAGAACCCGTCAAACCGAGACCGGACAATTTCGCCGTCATTTATTTCGATTTCAATCGATTTGTCCCGCAACGCGAATACCGTCAACAATACGACGAAATTGCGGCACAAATGAAAGCATATCCCAATGCAACGTTTGAGATTGCAGGGTATGCCGATCCCCGAGGCGGAAGGGAATTTAACTCCGAACTTTCGGATAAACGTGCGGAATACATTGCAAAACGTTTGGTTGACAGAGGTGTTCCGAAAAGTAATTTGATCATCAAAGGTTACGGATTCACTGATCCCGCGGAACCGAATGCCTCTACGGAGGAAGAATTCCAAAAAAATCGACGGGTGGAAATACGTATTATTAAAACCACGAATTAATCAACATGAGGATCATCAAAAAATATCGAGTAATACGTCGAATTGTTGCAACGGTTGCGATATGCACCATATCGGGTAACCTGTTTGCGCAAAGCGACATACTCCTGACGCAACAATGGCTGTCGCGTATCAACATGAATCCGGCAGCAACGGGAAATTCGGACAACATTGACGTATTTGTGCTTTTGCGTCAACAATGGGAAGGATTCGAGAATGCTCCCGAAACGGGCGTTGTGAACGTACACAGCTATTTTGATCGTATCCGATCGGGCCTCGGGCTGACGGCCATGTACGATAAAATCGGCGTGGGCAACAATACCGTTAATGCAAAATTGGCGTATGCCTTTCATTTCAACATCGGCGAAAGTTGGCTGATGTCGCTCGGATTGTCGGGCGGCGTCGAACAACGAGTCTTCGATCCGTCGAAACAATTTTTCCTCGACGAAAGCGATCCCGAAATTCCGCACGAAAAAATATCGCAAATATCTCCTGATGTCGACTTTGGTTTCGAACTTTCGTCGGAACGGTTTCTGTTTGGCGCATCGGCAACACATCTGTTGAAACTTCCCGACCAAGCGACCACCAAACAAGATGCGCAACAATATTACGCATATGCGCGCTACAAACAACCGCTCGGTGAATCAGTAGCGCTTCTTGCAGGCGTTCGCGGAAGCAACTTCGATACGAAATATTTTCTGGAGGGTAACTTGACGGCAATGTTCTTCGATAAGTTTTGGATCGGAGGAGCTTTTCGTCCCGATAATGCAGTAGCGGGGTTTGCCGGTTTGCAACTCGGTTTTTTCCGACTGGGTTATGCGTACGATTATTCGATCGGAAGCACCGCATCACTCGCCAAAAATTCGCACGAGATTGTTGTTTCGTTAAAAATCGGAAAACCCAAAAGAACCATCAACACCAAATCTCCGCGATTTATCGAAAATTAGCATCAAGCAACTTATTGATCATCTGTTAAGTATATAAAAATCTAATCATTTAAACAAAAATCATCATGCCTCCGGTACGTCCTCGTCCCCAAGCTCAAAAACCGAAATCCGAAAAAAATCCGGCCGGTTCCGGCAACACCACCACGATTGTTGTTATCATCATTTTGTTACTGCTCATCGGTGGCGGTATTGCGGCTTATTTCCTTTATCCGCCTTTCCAAAACTTTTTCCGGAAAACTCCGAAAGAAACAATCGTCACGGAACCTGCTCCCAAGGATACAGTGGTGATCGAAGAAGCTCCTCCCATTGAAGAATTGAAACCCCAAAAACAAGAATCGTCAAATTCCGCACCCAAAGGATTTTACATCATTGTAGGCAGCTATCGCAACCAAAGCTATGCGAACAAAATGGTCAAAAATTGCAGCAAGGATATTGAACTTGAAGTAATTTATTTCGAAGAAATCGGAATGTACAGAGTTTCGGCAGGTCATTACGACAATATCCACAAAGCTTATAATGATGCTTACAGTATCAAGGATTTGGACGGTTGCGCCAACGCATGGGTATTGGAAATCCTGTAAAACATCGACATACAGGTATTGTATCATCACTTAACAAAGCAATACATCCAATCTAATTAATGCGATTATTGAAAATCGCATAACAAGAATACGATAAAACCGAATTCCGCGAGAACAAAAATCGACAAGTTGTTCCCGCAGAATTCGGTTTGTTTAAAAATTTATCTATTTACGACATCAATTTTATCGAGACTGATATATGTCCGTACACCGGAAAACATGGATAACATCGGACAACCGGACGATTGTTGCAATATTCTGCTTTTAAACAGGCAATTAATTGAAACCTATTTGTTAATAATTTCGTATACATTAGTCAGATACATGATCATGATTCATCGAATTTTAAATCTGCATGGTTCCACACCGAATTATTACAAATAAAAAATTACCCGATATGCTTCGATACATAAAGGTATTGATTCTCCCGTACTTTTTATTCATTGCACAACAAACGGCAGCGCAACAACCTCCGGTCGCGTTGAGCCACACGATCACGCTCACGGGATTTAACGGATATATAAATAAAATCACTGTTGTTTATACCATCAAAAACAATGGTTCGGATAAATTGGAAAACATTGTTCTGACGGACAATTACACCCAAATGTTCGGTACCGAAGCAACAGCAAGTACTTTCGCCAAAACATTGACCACCGTTCCCGCGGGCAACGGAATTACGTTAAATCCCGCTTATCAAGGAGGATCGGATAATTTATTGCAAACGGGGTCGTTTTTGGACTCCGCAGATGAAGCCAAAATTACCGTAACCTTTGAGGTGGAACTTACCTCAAAATACAAAGGAGATCAATTTAACAGCAACGCCCGATTGGCATGCGACGGATTTACGTTTCCCGTACTTTCCGTTGCCGCATTGAACCTCTGCCAAATCACCATCGAAAAAGTAAACGGACTTTCGTTGTCGCAAACGGGAACCGCCATCGTCAGCACGGCCGAAAAAGATCAGGAAACGCTTGTTTTCGTCATCACCCGCAAAGGTATGACCACCAAAGAAACGAGAGTCAGTTACAGTTTCACGCCTTCGGCTTCGCGTCCGGCAGCCAATCGAGCAACCATGCCCGGCGATATCAGTTGGATCAGTTCGCAAACGGGCACCATTATCTTTCCCAAAGACAACACAAATCCTCAAACCGTCAGCATCAAAATTGTAGACGATCTGATTTACGAATTGCTCGAATATTTCGATTTAACACTCACCCCCGTTGCCGCTTACCCGGAAGCATCCATTTTACAACGAAAGGTTGAAACGGAAATCCTCAGCGATGACGCCAAACCGGTGGTAACCGTTGAACAAGCGGGACCGAAAACGATTATTGAAGGAAACGGCGGTGCAGCTGTGTCTACGTTGGTTCCGATCAGAGTTTCCATCAGTAATGCTTCTTATTTGCCCGTTACGGTCAGTTGGTCCATCAGTGCGGTCGGAACCAATAATTTCAATGCCCCCACGTCCGGCACGATAACGTTTGCGGCAAACACGACCGATTTACAACAAACATTCAATATACTCGTCAGTCAAGACGAATTGGAAGAAAGCGATTATCCGTTTAAAGTAAACTTCACGGCAACCAATGCGGAAACGGTCATTAACAATGCTCCCCTGTCATATACCATCAAAGATGACGATATGCGACGGATCATTTGGAATACCCAAAGCCCGGGGTTGTATTTCAAAAAAATGGATGCCGGCAGCGAAATCGTGGATACCATGTACATCAATTTTCTGGTAACCGATGCAACATTGAAAAACCCGAAAGTACATATCATCCTGCCCGCGGGCGTTACGCCGATAACAACCTATTTGACCAATATTCATGACGAAAGTACCGTAAAAGGCGTAAAATTCGCTTCATGGACGGCAAGTACACGTACGTTGATCTATGATTTGGTTGGAAACGGTGATCTGAAAGCGGGAGACATGGTCCATTTCAAGATCATTCGTAAAGCCGAATGTACTGCAACGCTGGGAGCGGTAAAAGACATCGTGAAAGTGGAAGCGACCAACGTTGCCGCCCAACCTTGGGTTAAAGACGGTCTCGTAACCAACAAACAGGAATGGGAAGTACCGCATACCATTAACAAAGGCAAGCTTAGCCTAACGATAAAAGCCGGCGATTTATTGATGTACGAAAACGAAGGCGATTTGAGGGATCAAAAGCTGGAAGTAATGAACAGCGGACAAGGGTCCATGAAAAATTGCACCATCCGAATCGCATTCCCGAAGGAAATCGTCGAAATGACCGCATTGACCATCGGAACGACAGTCATCGGGACATTACCGACGCGCCAATTGTCGGGAACCGAAAGCTTCTACGACATCATCCTCTCGGGAACACTTTTGGGCAGCGATCAATTGTTGACCGCGGGCGAAAAAATCAACATCACGTACACCTTAAAAGGGGGGCAGAAAAAGAACGTCGGTTGCGGATTGAAATACGAAAAAATATCCGCATGGTGGGGTTGCAGCACGTCGGCCAAACCGGACGCAACGGTTCCCGCCACCATCGAATTATATCGCCCCGAAGGTGTTCCGCAATTGACTCGTACGCTGATTCCTCCGACGGGAGAATTGAACGAGTCGGGCGTCAACATTTACAAAATGGAACTCAAGAACGAGGGACAAAGCGATGCTTACTACACCAACATACCGATAACCATTTATTCGTACAAAACGGATAAATTGGGATCGGGAGCAAGCGACGTCGTCGTTACGTTAAGCGCGGGCACACCCACGTATACGCTTGCGGCTCGCACCGACAGAGGCGTTACGGTAACCAATCTGATTATTCCCGCGGGAGAAACCGCAACCATAGAGTATAAAATAACGCGTAACGTATTGGACAGATATTCGGGTTCGCCGAATGCCAATGTCCTCAACGAAGATTATTTCCTGCATATTCGATCGGAAAAAATCACTTATTCCGACGAATGTAACGAAAATCCGGGAAGCATTGACGTCGGCTATTTTACGCAGAATGCGGGCAGCGTTAACGTCAGCCACTTGCCAATCATCAAACCGACGCATTTCGACATGCTTTTTGCCAAAAAGTTCGGAACTTGGTCTTTCGAATTCGGAACCGCCAATACCGTATTCCCCATGGCCGAAACGAAAGGCTTTTTCGGTCCGAACGATAACGGGGCGGGAAAAAAAGTGGTGATCAATTTTGATTTAAGCACCAACAAATTTCTTCCCCAAGAAATAAAAATTACCGCCGCCGATGGAACATCGTACAACCAAACCAACGGAATTTTGGTCAGTTGGACGGCAAGCGGCGCCGTTCCGAAAAATCAAACCAACCTGCCCGTAAGCAATGTTAACGATGCGGCGCCCGACGGAAAATATACCGTCACCATCCCGTTTAATATCGCAAAATTGTGTTCGGCCGGAGCACGTTTCGATTTTAAAGTAAAGGGAGACGACTGTTCGGCCGGCAACGAATTCTCCGTTAAATATACCGTCGATTTCGTCACAAAGGCAGGGAAGGTACATAAGCTGTACCAAGTTACGGGCGTCACAGCCATTAAGTGCGCCAACGAAGCGGGAGCAAACCTTAAAGATTGGGATGACCCGAACAGCATCTATATTCAAATGAATCGTCTCAGCCTCGGCATGAGAGACAATAACAACAACGGATTGGAAAATGCCGGCGACGCCATGTCGACCAATACAAGCGGAATGCGGCTGGATCGATTCTACCACGGTGATACGTTGGAATTTGTATACAAAATCAGAACCAAAAACGACCCGAATTCAAACGTAACCGCATCCGACGGTATTTCCACTCCGTGGGAATATCTCTACGTTACCCTCGACAAGATGAGTCAAAAACGATTTACGCATCTCGAATCGAGCTATAATGTTTACATCGGCCCCGATCAAGCCGTCAATCCGGGACAACCTCGACCGAACGGCAGCGGCCCGGCAACGCCGCAATACATTCCTTCAACCGACTCGGTTTACTTCAGGCTGAATCCGGCAAGCAAATTCAACGAAATGGACTCGGTAGTGTTCCGAACTCGCTGGTTGGTGCAAACCATGACCATGAACACCGGTGCAAACGGCACAAATTCAACAAGAATAGAAGAAAACCACATGGTAAAACATTGGGTATACTGTTGGCATGCCGTAAGAAACACAAACGATATTTTCAGACCTTTTACAAATTCCGATTTTGCCGTTCCGACAGATTACGGGTTGATGCAAAAATACGAACGGGGATCTTCCTCCATTCAATTATATTCGTTATCGCACGGCACCAACGGAATATTCGGCGGCGGCGGTTCGGGATATATGTTCGACAAATATTATATCTCTCAAAATACCGAATACGATTATTTTGAAGTATTCGGATTGCACGCCACCAACGACGCCGTTCCGATATTTTTCCCGTACGAATTGCGGAAACCGCATTACATTGATAGTATCTCTTTCATGATTCCCTATGGATATCGCTTGACGCAAAACGTACAGCTTTTCGGTAACTCGGGTTTGGCGCGCATGCAATATGCGACAGCCGGCACGCCGTACAACGGCTTTGTATCCGTTATAGCGCCCAACCCGCAAATGCAGGGTTTCAAACAAAAGTTAATCTTCAATAATTGGCATAAAAACCCGTATACACAACACACGCCGGGAACGGATTATCAGATACCCGACGAATCTTGGGGATCGCGTCCTTTCATGCGGCTCGAACTGACACCCAAAGCGCCGTATGGAGAATATACCGTATACATCAAAACAAATTACGGAAGCACCAAGGATTATCCCTCGAATTTAGGAATTCCCAAGTTGGAGTCGAAAAATTCAATCGGATTTAAAATTCGCAATACCGCACCCACCTTCTTGCTTTCATGTGTTCCCAACACCGTGCAAGCCCGAGGCGATACGGTGCAATGGACCATCAGAATCGAAAACAAAAGTTCCGACAAAATCAACGGAACGGCTAAAAGCGGATACTTGTACATGGGCAATATGAACGACGTATACGGCGCCGGCAGTTTCGATTTGGATATAGAAGCCTGCGAATTACTGAACGAAACCGGAAACCGGTTCAATCCGAACAAAAAAGGAGAAGGGTTCGGAAATCGGTGGATCTATGTGGGCGATCTTCCCGCAGCCACCACTAAAATATACCGATTCACGGCCGTTATCAAAAACTGGGCAGGTCATTGCGACAAGGACAGTTTGTTCCTCACTCCTTGGTTTGATTGCGAAAACGACGGAAGCGTTCCGAATTTGAGTAATTCTCCCGCGGGAGCCTGTGACACCACCTACGACAGACATGTGGGACGTTCCGTAAATATATACATGGAACACCAACCGGCTCATTTGGCGGGTGAAGTAACCGCATTGTATCAAACGCCGACGGATCCTTCCGTTCCCGGAAGCGCCAAATTCGGTTCGGACGAAATACAAGCCGGAACCCCTTTCCCCGTGGAAATCAAACTTTCGAGTACCGATATTATTTCCGTGAAAAACGCTCAAATAGAGATGTTATTACCCGCAGGTATGACCTATGTTTCGGGGACGGCATATTATGAAACGGGGGGCAGTAACCAACCGTTTGTCAAAGACGGAAGCAATAAAGATGCTCTGGATCGAAACGTTGACGGCAGCGGAACACCGTTTACGCTTATCATGACGGATATTACGGGTCAACCGCTCATTTTGGAAGGTCTTACGCAAAATGACACGACCAAACGTGATATTTATTTGAGATTCAAGTTGACCACCGATTGCAGTTTTAATGCCGACAGCGCCATCATTAAGGCACACATCGACGGACAACATCTTTGCGACGCATCGGCGATGTACCACAATAACCCCGATACCATACAGGGTTTGCAAATATACCTTGAAGGGTATCGCTATTACATCCTCACCGATGCAATATACGGGCCTCAAGGTTACACCTTTGCACTATGCGAGGACGGTAAAAAGAAAAAAACGCTTCGGGGACAATTTACGCGCCAAGGCAGAGCGTTGCAAAACGATTATTTCGAACTCAAAATGCCCGGTTATTTCTCGCTCGATCCCGAACCCTCACCCGGAAAATCCGTCATCAAATATTTCTCGTGGAATCCGGACGATCCGATGGCCATACCTCCGTTGGTCATCGATTCGGTGAGCGAAGATCCGATTATTATCACCAAATCGGCCGATGCCGACACGATCATTTATCGTTGGAAATTACCGGTAGTCTATTCCGCGAAAACCACTCAAAATTTGTTGGTGGAATACAATATTCCAGTCATTTTAAATGACTTGGCTCCAAATATAAAACTCGACAATCCATTTGTTCTCAACATTGTGGCCGACAAAACCAATCAATGCAGCGGCAAAGGCGCTTTGCTGGCCACCGATACGCTTATGGCACAAGTGTACATCAATGAAGTGGGATTGGCCAAAAGAGTATCCAAAGTATTAAATGCCGATCAATATTTTACCGTTACGTATACCTATACGCTTGTCAATTTGAGCAATGTTCCCGTATATAACGTAACGCTTACCGATAATCTTGCTTCGATGTTCGGCGGGATGATCGATTTCAAGGCGGGTTCATTCTCCATTGACACCACCAACGCATCCGGATTGAAAGCAAACGACGGCTATGCCGGAAACGGAGCCGTGATATATGCGGGAACCATGGCTGCGGGCGAAACAAAAACGGTAGTGCTAACGTTCGATGCGCGACCCAACATGACCTATGACGGACGTACTTTCGAAAACAATGCAAAGTTGACCGCCAGCAATACCGAAAATTGCGAAACGTTCGATATATCGACCGATTCGCAAAACGATGATCCCGGAACGCCGCCCGCAGCATTTGCCGATCCGACACCCATTAGTTTTAACAGCCTACGATTCAAAGATATCGGCCCGATTACGGTACAGGAAAATGTCGGTACCATGACGCTTACCATCGAGCGTGTGGGTGATTTGTCGGCATACGATTTTTATTTTCTGCTTGCCGACAAATCAGATCTCGGCGGATATTTGCCCATAAGCTTCTACAATGAAGCCACGGTAGGCAGTTCGCCCGACGGTTGCACCGATGCTTGGCGCGATCCCGAAAAAGAAAAACTTACTTTCCCTGCGGGAAAATCCGAAATGACCGTTCAAGTGCACATTGTCGACGACAATATCGACGAAACGCCGCTTATCGATAATATTTCGGAAGCATTCGCGGCCATTATCACGCATGTATCCATGCCCGACGATGTTTCGTTCATCAACGACACATTGATCGTGGTTATCGAAGACAACGACATGCTTCCCACTTTGTCGATTTGGGCCATGGCAGACTCAATTCGCGAACGAACAATTATTTTGGGTCCGGGACACAATTACGGTACCAACGATATGAAATTCGAGCTCCGCTTGAGTAACCCCACCATCAATTACGCAACCATCAAAGCGAATTGGCAAACCGAAAACGGTTCGGGATTGGCTGTGGGAGGTTCCGCGGGCATACAAGGCGTCGATTTCGATTATTACGAACAACTTGCCGCAGCAATTCCGGCTTTCACGCTGGGATGCATCGCAACCGATACCATTCAAACCATTACCGTTAAAGTGGTTGCCGACAGCATACCCGAAACGGCCAAAAAGGTAAAAGTATCCTTATCGGGCGTGCAAGGCATTATTCCGGGAACCCTCGAAGCTTATTCCACCATTGTCGACGACGATATCAAGATAGATACGATCAAATTGAAAAATTTGATTTGCAAAGGCGACGGAACGGGTGAAATAACCGTTAAAGCCCGCGGAGGCGAAACATACGCATCCGGAGGAAAATACCACTACCGATGGACGGGACCGGGAGGATTCAATGCTTATGAATTCACTTCCGGAAACAATGCGATACAAAACCTCCAAGCGGGATTTTATGCGGTAACCGTAACCGATGTATGGAGCACTCCCACGGATTCGAGCTTTATCATTGAAGTAAAAGAACCGACGCTTCCCCTTGCCGTTCATGTCGATAGCAAACAAGACGTCACTTGCAACGGAGGTAATGACGGATTGATCAACACCACCGTTTCGGGAGGTTGGAATGTTGTATTGCCTTACGATATCAAGTGGACCAAAAAAGATGATGTCGGATATTCTTCAACTTCCGACGACATTAATACGCTGACGGCCGGATTGTACCGGATTACGGTGAAAGACAGTGTGTCATGTGTGGTAAAAGACAGCGTTGAAATCAAGGAACCGCTTCCGCTCGGCATCGACAATACCGTTGTTCGGGATATCACATGCAAAGGAAGTTCGGACGGAAGCATCGAAATAACCATTGTCGGAGGAAATCCTTTCCCGACACCCAATGATCCGTACTTAATCTTTTGGACCGGTCCGAGCATCAATGCCGGTAATAACAACAAAACAAGCATTTCCGGATTGTTGCCGGGCACATACACCGTGGTTATAAGCGATAACGGTTGCGGTACGATCACCGATTTCTTCACGATAAAAGAACCCGCCACGCTGATGACGGCTTCCGTCGAAAGTATTACCGATGTTGCTTGTAAAGGCGATGCTTCCGGTATAGCCGTCATAAAAGCTGAAGGCGGATGGGGAAAATACACCTATGCATGGAGTGACGGTATAACAACGGACAATAATACCCGCAACGATTTGAAAGCGGGAGATTACAGTGTCCTTGTAACCGACAGCGCGGGATGTACCAAAAATCTTTCACCCGTTACCATCGGAGAGCCTGCCGAAAGAATGAAAGTAACGCTCACCGCAACCGACGAAACATATCAAAACGGTAACGATGGTACCATTACGGTTGATGTTACGGGCGGAGTTCCCGCATATATTTATTCGTGGGCCGATGCACCGACGCTAAACACCGCTTTCCGTAATTTCCTCGAAGCGGGAACCTATACGGTTACCGTTACCGATCAACAAAATTGCGTCATGAGCGAAAGCGCCGTCATTAACGAGCCAAACACAACGGATAATTTGCCGAACGTATTTACCCCGGACGGAGACGGCTTTAACGATAAGTTACTGGAATATCATCACATTAAGGTTTTCGATCGTTGGGGTTTGCTTCTCTATGATGGTACCGATGGTTGGGATGGTCGTTACAAAGGCAAAATGATGCCCTCGGGAACTTATTTTTATGTCTTAATTGACGATACCACGGGTAAAGAATATAAGAGTTCGGTATTATTGCAAATTCTCAAATAAGCCAAAAGAATCATACAATGATCACGCAATTATCACATGGCGGTTATACGGGTTTTGCAAAAAAGATATTGTATTTCTTCTTTGTTTGCACGATATGGATGTCTCCAAAGATATCCGCCCAAACGGATGTACAATTAAGCCAACAGATGTTCAGCCGAATCAACTATAATCCCGCCGCAACGGGTCTTTCCGAAGACATTCATTTATATTTGTTGGCCCGACAACAATGGGTCGGATTCAAACTCGCTCCGCAAACCATTGTGTTCAATGCACATACATTTGTTCCTTGGACGCGCTCCGGTTGGGGTTTTTCATTAATCGGCGACATGCTCGGATATGAAAAAAGCATTAATCCGAAACTCCGATACGCTTTCCATATCCCGTTTATTTCAACCCGATCTTCTTTATCGTTGGGTATCGGCGCCGGCATCATGTACAAAACCATCGACGGCAATAAATTGGTGTACGAAAATCCCGCCGATCCCAATCGAATCTATGGCGTAAAATCCGACACAAAACCCGATTTCGACTTCGGAGCGGAATATAATTCGAAACATATCAGTGCGGGAGCATCGGTAACGCATTTGGGCAATAAAATCAACAACACGCCCAATACCGAAAGTTCACCGCATTTCTACGGATATGCTCGCGGAATGTTCGACATCACCAAACAATGGCAAATTACCCCCGCTTTTTCTTGGCACAACAGTAAAACGGTTAATCAATTGGAAGTAAATGCTTTGTTGTTTTACAAAAAAACGTTTTGGGTAGGCGCTTCTTACCGGGTTAACGAATCGGTTGTGGGATTGGCGGGAGTTTATCCGTCACCTCAACTTATGTTGGGCTACTCGTACGATTACAATGCGGGCAAATTGGCGCCCTACTCGCGCGGTTCTCATGAAATCATGCTTTCGTGGCGCATCCCGCAACCGCAAAAAACCCGCAAGGCAACCCGTATGCGCGAATGTACGCATGAATGGTGGTAAATCAATTTTCGATTTTTGATTGATTATTGAATTCGAAAGAATAATTCCGATAACCACGCAAAAGATAGATCAATACAACAATATTTTATTTTCAATTTTTTAAACCTATCGGGTCTTTGAGACCCAACAGGTTAATCGACCTATTGGGTTTTGAAAGCCCGATAGGTCTTACAACCGAAAAAATAAGTACGAATTTCGACTTGATTCTGCTCGTTTTTCCGAAAGGTCAAACGAATCAAGCGCAAATTTTGAATCTTAAATCTTTTATGTTGTCGCCTGCAACAAAAACACCGCAGGAACCTTATGCAGTTGCGGCAATTTGTTTCTCCACTGTTTGATGCTTCGTGTAACGATCATTTCATTGGCGCCGGTAATATCCGCCGCAATAGTCAATAACGTTTCCGGTTTGCAGCATTTCAAAATATCTTCTAAAAGCTGCATGTTGCGATAAGGCGTTTCGATGAAAATCTGCGTTTGTTGTTCCGCAGCCGAACGTCGTTCCAGTATCCGTATTCGCTCCGTACGTTCGTTCTGTTTCACCGGAAGATACCCGACAAAGGCAAATGATTGCCCGTTGAGTCCGGAAGCCATCAGCGCCATTAAAATAGACGAAGGTCCTACCAACGGTACCACCTTAATTCCGTGTTCATGTGCCAACCTAACGACAGCCGCTCCGGGATCGGCCACACCCGGAACACCCGCTTCCGAAATAACCCCGGTATCAGCCTCCTGCAAATAAGGTAGGAGAGAAGCTGCTTCGCTCGCAGTAGTATGTTCATTCAATTCACGAAATTGCAGTTGATCAATTGGCCCGGGATGCCCGGCTTTGGATAAAAACCGCCTCGCCGTGCGGATATCCTCCACAACAAACTGCCGCAAACCATGTATTACGGTAACAACATGCGGCGGCAATACCTGCGGGTTGGTATTTTCGGACAATAGGGTAGGAGAGAGGTAGAGAACAGGCATTTTAATTGACTATTTTATTTACAAATTGTCCACCGATGACAAAACCAAAAAAAGCATCATAAAATAGGGATTACTTTCGTTGAGCTCGCTTTGCTTGCACATAACAATCTGTATATTAGATAACAATAACACCATTACATCTGAATGGGTAACGATTTAGTAACGACTGATTTGCTATACAATGCATTGATTTTCTTACTTAAATAACTCTATTTTGACTCAAAGATATATTTCTTTTTTGGGTTTAAAAATTGGAAAATGGAAAATAAATAAATTCATTTTACTATTTTCGTAAAACCACACTATTTGAGGCGATTAATTGATCACTGCCATTGAAAATCCGAATAGTAGAAATACCATCGTTTTGTTCCGGCATCATGGGTACACCAATATTTTTGATAAAGCAACAACTATCGATGGATACTTTATCGGACTCGTTTAGTTCGGTTCCTAACAGTTGTTTTGCAATACGCTCAGCACCTTCGTAGGTTTCGGACTTTACTGAAAAGTTGGTTCTTTCCCAGTAGGTTACTTTTTCATCTTTGTAAAAACCAAATGTTTTCATCTCTACTTTGTTTAAATCTTTTTTGTTTGTCATACTATTGTTTTTTTATTTGTTATTACTTTTTGAAATCAGACACTTTATTTCATGGGCGATTCTCAATTCCGTGTCCCGTCAGGCAAGGTTTTGCGGGAAAATACTACCCGACCGAAGGGAGGGCTGGAGATTTTTCCGCAAACGTGCTTGACCTTGCCGGACGAAATGGACACGGAATTATCTTTGCCCGATGAAATAAAGGGGATAAAAACCTTTTTTCTGTATACTTTAAAAGTCAAAATAGTTAATTGAAAGAAATTACTTCCCAGGTATTTTGTCGGCGACAAAGAGTTTCGACCTATTTTATTTAAATTTCCATCTAACAAAAAACGACTTTCTAACGTTTCTCCTATAGAGATAATATTAGGTGAAAATTCATTGATTTACACAGTTTTATATATTGTGACGACATGGAAAAGAGGAAATATAAAATCAAAAGCCGGAACAGAGGCCGGTACGTTTCCGATAGTAACGTAAACGTCCTGCCGGAAAACATCCTACAGATGCAGACGCTCAACGATTTGCTATTACACAGCGGGGAAGTGGTGGTTTATGCGGCAAACGACGAACGGAAAACCATCCGGGCTGTTTCCGGAAGTATTTCGTTGTACGGATACGACCCCGACGAATTCATTACGGGCCAATACGTTCTGAGTGATTTTATACATCCCGGCGACCTGGAGGGTGTTCATAAAAAAGTAGGCGATGCAACGGCCAAAAAGTCGGTAAGTTTCGACTTGGAATACAGGGCTATGAAAAAGTCGGGCGACTATATTTGGGTGGTTTCCACCACTCTTCCCGAATATGACTCCGAAGGGAAGGTGACCCGTTTCCTGATCAAGATCAAGGATATCAGTATCAGGAAACTATATGAGGCGGAATTGAACGAAATGTGGCAACAATCGGCAAAAGACAAAAGCACCATGCGCGGGATTTTTGATTATTCTACGGATGGCATTGTCCTGATCAACAGCGAAGGTATTATTGTTGATTGGAGCAAAGGATACGAGCGGATTTCGGGTATTTTGAAAGAAGAAGCCGTAGGAAAACAGGTATGGGAAGTTACTTCGATGATGCTGTATTATAAAGTCCGGAGCCGGGAAACATTGGAATATGTGGTATCATCATTGAAGGAAATTGTTGCCGGCAAGCAACCCGGGGTCATCATCCGGCACATCACGCACCGGAAAACCGGAGAGCACAGGGTAATTCATGTCCTGTACTTTCCCATACCCATGCCCGATAGTACTATGATTGGCGCCATTGTCCGCGATATCACCGAGACGGAACGTGCCCGAGAAGAAATAGAACAAGGTAAAAGTTTGCTTGAAAATATTATGGAAGCCATCCCCGCCCCGGTTTTCGTAAAAAATGCGGAAAGAAATTATATCAAGTGCAACCAGGCTTTCCTCAAAGAATTCGGTGTCAGCCATAACCAGGTGATTGGTAAAAAGGGTGAAGATGTATTACCTGGTTTTGCAGATGAAATCATGGAAATAGACCGGAAATTGCTTGAAGACGACATCCAACCTGACTTACGGATTGCCGTTTACAACCGGGAATTGGAAAGGATCACTTATCGCAGTGCAATGAATATCAATGGCAAAAGGGAAGGTATTGTGGGCGTGATGCTTGATGTTGCCGACCTGAAGAAGGCCGAAGAGGAACTATCGACCGAAAAGAACCGGCTGCTGGCCATCGGCAGTAACCTTCCCAACGGTTGCATCTACCGGTTGGAAATAAACAGGAGCGATAAAAAGATAAAGCTGTTGTATGCAAGCGATGCCTGGGAAAAAGTTACCAATACTCGTCTCGAAGATGCGTTGCGCGACATCAATACAGTGTTTTCGAAAAACCATCCCGCCGAATTGGATAAGATGTTAATCGATACATGGAACCCCATGTATGACGATGAAGATCTGACATACGAATTGCGGTATTTCTACACCCCCACCGAAGTGCGCTGGTTGTACGTGTCGGCGCACCTGCACCTTGTGAACGGGCAATTGATGGCCGACGGTATCATCCTCGACATGACCCGCCGCAAACAGGCGGAAATGGAATTGGACGCATACCGTCAAAAGCTGGAATTATTGGTGAAGGAACGCACGGAAGAACTTGCCGTGACTAACGAAGAGTTGGAGGCGGCCAACGAGGAATTACTGTCGGCCAACGAAGAAATGCTGTCGGCCAACGAAGAGATGATATCGACCAACGACGAACTGTCCCTCTACAAGACGCAACTGGAACAAATGGTGGCCGACAAAACCAGAGAATTATGGCAGGCCAAGGAAAAAGCCGAAGAGTCGGACAGGTTGAAGTCGGCCTTCCTGGCTAACATGTCGCACGAAATACGTACGCCGCTCAACGGGATCATCGGGTTCGTCAACTTCCTCAACTCGGGTAACCTGACGTCCGACCTGTACCAGGAATATGCGCAGGTGGTGAACACATGCAGCCAGCAATTGGTTCGGCTGATCGACGATATCATCGACCTCTCCAAGATCGAAGCCGGGCAGTTGAAGATATGCCCGGTACCGACATGCATCAATACATTGTTGCACGAGAAATGCAACGAGTTCGAAGCCTGCATGAAAACCAATAACAAGCAGTATGTTGCACTGGTGCTCGACGACAGTTGTTTCGTGGAAAATTGCAAATTCCTTGTCGACCCGCTGCGCCTGCAGCAAATACTAACCAATCTGATCGGCAACGCCATCAAGTTCACCGAAAAGGGTTATATCAGCTTCGGATACAGGCCGCTCGAACCCGGAATACTTGAATTTATGGTGGAGGATACCGGCATCGGCATCGAACCCGACCAGTTGGAAGTTATCTTCGACCGTTTCAGGCAGGCTAAAACAGGCAATAATCGTTTTTATGGCGGCACCGGGCTTGGGTTGGCCATCACACGGAACCTGGTACGATTGATGGGCGGTGAGATATCCGTCGAGTCAACTGTCGGTACAGGGTCATCATTCCGTTTCACCATTGCCTGCCAACCGGCTTGAAGATTGAATATCAAAATATCGATACGAACAAAAAGACATGTTGCTTGAGGGATTAAAGACGATATGGGGGAGATGAGGCACAACCTCGTCCCAAACTATATTATTGCAACTGTCTTACCCTTACGTTGATTTTTCTTTCATTTTGCAACATATCTTTCAGATCCGCGATATTTGTGTATCCGTAATGATACGGGTAAAGAATTTTCGGTTGGAAAAGCATTGCCGCACGGGCAGCCTGTTCCAATGTCATTGTGTAAGGCTGGTTCACCGGGAGAAAAGCGACGTCGATGTCTTTCAGTTGGATCATTTCGGGAATATCCTCGGTGTCACCGGCAATGTACACACGTTTGTTACCTAATTGCAGAATATAGCCGTTGTCGCGGCCTTTGGGATGAAATTGCGTATGACCTTCGGTAGTGTTATACGCCGGCACAACTTGTATTTTAATACCGTCAACGGTACGCTCGTCGCCGTTCTTCATAACGTCGCCTTCTTTTATTTTTTCGTATACGTTGCCGGTCACCACAAGCTTTGTTCCTTGCTTCCGCACGGCGGCAATAGCAGCGGGATCGAGGTGGTCGCCGTGCTCGTGGGTGATCAGGATCAGATCGGCTTTCGGCAACTTGGTATAATCGGCATATTCGCCCACGGGATCGATGTGAATGATGTAGCCGTTGAAATCGAACATCAACGTACCGTGCTTGATGAAATATATTGTCAGTTTGCCCTTACCGGTATCGAATACATCGCTTTCGAAATTTTGGCTTTGAGCAAAAGCGCTCAACGAAAAAAACAGGATTACCATAGGAGTTTGAAAATTAGAGTGAATAAGATCTATTATATTCATGATATTATAGAAACAAATATTGAGAAATAGGGTTCATTTTATGGACGGTTACAAACCATGAAATAAAAGAACGAAATGTCTATTCCGTATTTCGAAAGAGGCAGGGGCATTATTTCGGCCGGAATGATTGTACACAGTTAGTGTTATAAAAAATACTAAAAACCATCCGTAATCAATAGACAATTTCTATATTTGCACCGTTTCAATATCGGCTTCAAGTTATGTATTTATGAAAAAAGTGTATTATACGCCGTCTACCCCCATGGTAGACGTTATGAAAGACGATTTCCACAGGCAGGATATGTTATGCTCGTTAGGGTTCAAACCCGGTTTTAAGGAAAACACATCTGTTTTGGAGGCATGCAATGACCAGGGGGTGAATGTTGAATTATTCCTTCTCATCAATAATTTGTACACGTATGATGATTATGCGCCGGATGACGACATCGTCAAGGGTTTGTCCGTCGAACAGACGCTCAAATGCAATAGCTACGCCCAGGACTTCTTTTTCCATGTCAATGGCGTTGATCTGAGGAGGAAATACGACAGGTTGAAATCCAGGCTGGAAGACAGCAGTATGCTTACCGGACTTTTTGATGCGTTATGGGACTCGCTGTGCAAACAGTATGCAGATATCGACAAGCTGATTGAACAGTATGCGAATGCGCCGGAGTCGATAACTTCCGCGCAGGTCGAACACATCATCATCGGCCTTGAACAGGAATGTTACAAATGCACGGAACATTTGATAGAATACCTGGAAGGGTTGCGTTTAACGGGCGAAAACCGTGCGGCTGCCGACGATTTTACAGGATATTTGAAGTTTTTCCGTAAAGATTGCGGTAGGTTTGACACCGCTAAAAATGTGGCTTTTCGGAAAATGATACGAAGTTAGTTGATACTCAATTCCTCACTAACCTCCTGAATACTGCATCCTTGATTACGTTGTGCCTGTCGAAATCCGAACGCATGAAAATCAGGTATATCCTCAACTGGTCAAATGATACCCCATGAAGGTCTTCTACCTGCAAATCAGACAAATACCTGATCACTGCATCCAAGCTGCGGTTTATTTCCGACTTTTGCGTTGCCAGATATTCGAACTGGACGGACTTGATTGTCTGGGAAGTGTTCAGATACTGCTCAAAAATTTGGTTAATGGTGGAAATATGCTCCGCCATGCAATTCCAGAAAGTATCAAAAAATTTTGAAATGTGCACTATGTCCCTCTTAGGCAGGAATGCCATCACCGTATCATAGATTTGTAGAATATGTGGTTTGTTGATCGTATTAAAATAATAATGCGCCTTGATGATATAATCGATGGCCTGGGTGAGGGGAAACTCGCCCAGCAGGTTATCCTCAATCGAATAATCGTCAAATGAATATACGTTGCAGACGTATACGAACAAATCGGCATGAATGTCGTTGCCTGCACACAAGTCCTTTACCGAAAGGTCTTTTTCATAGTCGCAATTTATCCGGAACATATCCAGCAAATGTTGCCTCCTGAAATTATCCCTCAGAATATCGGATAGTTTGGTGTACGGGGTATAATAATACGTGCTTTTCATGTTATTAAGAATAAGTGTTAAGAAAGAACTGATATTGGTGACTGCTATTGAATATTTGCGAAGATACTTAGATTAATGCTGCAAATGCCGGGATGCAAATCCGTTCAATTTATCATCCGCTTGAATGTTGTGTAAACCACCTCATCGTGCAGGTTGAAATCTTTGCGCAAGCAAATCAGGTAGAATTTCAGGTGGTCTACCTGCACTTCGTAGTCTTCGGACGCTTCTGCCCCCGATACATGCTTGATCAGGACATCCAAAGTACGGTTGATTTCTGTTTTCAGTTCCATCATATACTCCACCTGTTTGGGCGTAACCGATCCGGGTTGTTCCATGTACTGCTTGAAGAGCTTGTTGCAGCCGGTAAGGTGTTCGTCCGAATATATCCAGAAAACATCGAAAAGACCGGTGAGCGCCCGGTTATCCTCTCCCGAAAGGAAAGTCTTCATTTCGCCGAACCTTGTTTTGATTTCCGACATATACTTGTGAATAAAAAAATCATGCACCTTGAATATGTATTTGATCGCATCGGCAACGGGGAATTCGCCTTTGATGTTTTCCTCAATCGAATATTCCTCGTAGGTATACAAATTGCAAACGAGCAGGAAGATGTCCACACTGGCCCGGTTGGCAACACAAATTTCCCCGATGGAAATGTCGTCATCATAACTGTATTCGATATCAAACAAATCGAACAGGATTGACCTGCGGTAATTGTCGCGCAGGATATCCGAAACTTTACTTTCAGGCGTATAATAAGGTACTTTCATGATAGTGATGATTGGCCGTCTT